>CAYMWZ010000345.1:0-3346 GCA_964394385.1 uncultured Nitrospinaceae bacterium
CGCCCACGTTCTCCAGTTGGCCGAGAAGCTGGGGTTTTCGATCTCCTTCGTGACGGAGGCGCAGCGATGAAACGCGGAGCGGGTCTTGGGGTGCTCCTTCTCCTCGTGGTGGCGGCCCTCGCCCTGGGGGGGAGGTGGTTCGGGGGACGAGCGGCTGGGGACCGGCCCGGTCCGGCCGGCCCCGCCGAGCGCACGAAGGTCATCCCCCTCCGGGAGGCCCCCTGGGCGAAGCTGGGGGAGCCCGCCGGGCCGGTGGGGGAGTCCCGGGAGGCCGTCCCGGCGGAGAAGCCCGCGGGATCCCCGCCCTCCGCCAAACTTCCCGCCCCCCGTGAGGAGGCCCCGGCCCCGCGGGCCGTGGAGCGCCTTCCCGGGCCCAAGGGCCCCGCGGCCGCTGCCCCGCCCTCCGGGGAGCCGCGGCGTCTCGACCCCGCCGAGCGGGCCCGCCTCCTGGACGAGGAGCTTGAGAAGCGCCTCGCCGTGGGCGAGCTCCTCTCCCGGGAGAGAGTGCGATGATCGCAGCTCTCCGGCGCGCCCTGGTCGCCATCCTCGTCTCGGCCCTGGGGCTCGTGGTCCACTTCACCGTCCTGGGCCTCTTCTTGCCCTCCCCCGCCGAGAGGGGGGCGGCCCGGGCCGAGGCACCGGGGCGGCTGGCCCAGCGGGCTCCTTCGCGCCGACCCCTGGAAGTAGAGATCCGGCCGGCCCAGAGGCAACCCTCTCCTCCCCCGCCCGCGGCCCGGGTCCAGCCTACGCGGGAGCTCATCGAGCAGGGGAAGAAGCTCGCGGGCCAGGAGGGGACCCGCCTGGGGAGCTTCCCCGGCCTTGAGGCCGACTTCCGGCAGGGGATGGGCTGGGCGGCCTACCGGGCCGCCATGGAGGGCCTGGGGGGGCGCTTCTTCGTCTACAACGGGGCCGAGGGGCGCATCCTCTGCGAGCTCCGGGGGAGTTCCTGTCTCAAAGCCAGCACCCTCAACGGGATGAGCCCGAGGAGCCGGGACCTCAGCCACCTGCCGGAGGGGCGGGCCCTGCTCGAGCGTGCCGCCCCCGGCGCGGCGAGGCGGCTCCTCCTGCTCCTCCCCCTGGAACTCGACCAGATGGTCCTGGCCGTCCAGGAGCGGGCCGCCCGCTCGAAGGGCCTGCGCCTGGACCAGTTCTCCCGCTTCCAGGGGGCCTACCGCCCCGAGGGCGGGGGGTTGGTGCTGCGCATCACGGGAGGGACCCTCGCCTCGGGGGGGGAGGTGGCCTTCAATCTGGAGATCCCCCTGAGCGGGAAGGAGGCGCTCCGGTGAAGGGGATCGCAGAGTTCGCGTTCGGGGTTTTCCTCCTGACCCTCCTGATCGCTTGGCTGAGCCAGGCGGTTATCCGGGGTGAAGGAGAAGTCCAAGAGGCGGTCCCCGCCGCGCGCCAGGAGGCGGCCCCTCCGGCCCAGGCGGGCGCCCTGGCCCAGGCGGGCCCCACCCCGGAGGAGGTTCCCGGCGGGCCGGGTCGGGGCGATCAGCCGCGGGAGGAGCTCCCGCCCGCGGTCCGCCTTCCCGCCGCCCGGGAGGAAGCCCCCAGGGCGCGGGAAGAAGACCCAGGGAGGCTCCTGGACGAGGCCCTGGCGAGGCTCGCCGAGAGCCGGAGGCTCCTGGAGGGGAGGTGAGGGGAATGAAGGCCTGGATATTCTTGATGCTCGCTCTGGGCGCCCTGGCGGCCCCCCAGGCCGCGTGGCCGGCCTCCGCAGGCCAGGATCTCCTCGCCCAGGTGCGCCACACCCTCGAGCTCTGGGAGGCCTTCTTCGGCGAGGGTTCCCGTACCAAGAGTGCCGCACCCGGGGGTACGCGCCGCGCGGAGCCCCGGGAGAGCCTCCGCTTCTACCCGGTGGGGAGGACCCGGGGCTTCTACATCAACGACCCCCGGCCCTTCTTCCCCCTCTTCGCCGAGGCGGCGGAGCGGACGGGGGTGCCGGAGGCGGTCCTCGCCGCGGTCGCGGCCTGCGAGAGCTCCTTCGTGCCGGACGCCGTCTCCCCCAAGGGGGCCAGGGGGCTCATGCAGATCATGCCCGTGAACTTCGAGCCCCTGGGCGTCCGCGACCCCTTCGACCCCCGGGAGTCGGTGATGGGGGGGGCGCGCTTCCTGCGCACCCTCTACCTCGAGACGGGGAGCTGGGAGGGGGCGCTCTCGAGCTACCACTGCGGCCTCGGCTGCTGGCGGCGGGGGCGGGTCCCGGGAGTCACAAGGCGCTATGTGGACTGCGTCCTGGGCCAGCACCGCTTCTTCCGGGCCCACGGGCCGTGGGGATGAGGGAGGTCATGACATGAGAACACTCCTCCTGCTGGTGGCATTGGCCGCGAGCCTCTATGTGAACTTCGAGGGGGCGAGGCTCGCCCCGCCCCGGGAGGTTGTGGAACGCTTCTTCCACGGCCGGGCGGCCCCCGCCTTCTTCTGGGCGAAGGCCCGGGTCCAGGCCTTCCTGGAGGGGTCCTCGTTCTCGAGCCTTGAGGGGAGGAGGTGAGGCACATGCGGAGTCTCCTCTGGGCGTTCCTCTGGCTCTCGCTGGCGCTGAACGTGGTCTACGTCTGGGCGCTGGAGGACTTCTGGGCGCGGAGCGGCCTGCTCGCCAAAGCCGAAGAGGCGTGGGAGCTGCTGAACGCTTCCCCCGCCCTGCTGCCCCTCATCAAATCGGCCCTCTCCCTCTTGTCGCTCGCGCTCTCGTGAGGGGGTTCCGGAGGTGCGCATGAGACCGAAGGAGGCGGCGGTTCTCGCCCTCTTGGCCCTTTCCCCGGCGGGCTGCGCGGGGTTCCTGGAGTCCATGGCGGGCTCCGCCGCGGGGAACGCGGCCTTCCACGCCCTCAAGAAACACCTCACCGCCCCGGCCTCGGCCAGCCGGGTCTACGAGCTCCCGGCCGGGCGGATGATCCGGGAGGTTCGCTCCGTCCTCCGGGCCCGGGGCCTCTCCGCCCGGGCACGGTCCCTGGAGGGGGAGGAGGCGGGGACGGAGCTCCTGGCCGAGAGGCCCCTCGCCCCGGAGTCGGCCGACGCCGAGATTCGAGTCATCGTCAAGCCCCTCGCCACTTCGAGAAGCCAGGTCGAGGTCCAGGTGCGCTCCGTCAAGGGGGGCCGCAGCCCGGAGGATGACGAGAAGCTCGCCGAGGAGCTGCTCCAAGAGGTGAGCCGGAGGGTGATGTGGGGATAAGGGAGGATCGGACCATGCGAAAAGCCGTCGCCATGATTGTGGCCGTGTTCCTGCTCGCGGGCTGCGCGCGCGTCGAGCTCACCCGGGAGACCCAGGGGGCCGTCCTGGGGGGCGTCGCCGGGGGAATCGTGGGCTCCCGGCTCGGCGGGGGGCGGGGGAACACGGCCGGCATCA
>CAYMWZ010000346.1:0-3339 GCA_964394385.1 uncultured Nitrospinaceae bacterium
CCCGTCGACGACCTCGGCGCCCTGCTCGGGCACGGCCCGGGCGGCTCCCCGCGCGTCTCTGTTGCGGGGCGGGGGCCCCGGGGTTAGATTGCGGGTCCCGTCCGGCCCCCTCGAGGGCGGCCGCACCGCGAGCCGAAAGGAGCCGTGATGACGATTCAGACCGCGACGAAGAGACGATGGGCCCTGGTGGACTCCACCGCCATCGGGGTGGACAAGAAGTACGAGCCCCCCCTCATCATCGCCTGGGGGGTGGACAGCCACTCGGTCGGCACCCAGACGATCACCATGGGCCGCACCATCATCCCCCCCAAGGCCCGCAACCAGCGCCACTACCACGTCTGCGACGCCACCTTCTACATCGTGCGGGGCCCCATCGTCGTCTGGATGGGGGAGGAGAAGGAGGAGCACACCGTCTCGCCCGGCACCTTCGTCTACGCCGCGGCGGGGGAGATCCACGGCCTCTACAACCCCAGCGAGACGGAGGACGCCGAGCTCATCTTCACCTACGGCAACTGCCCCAACCGCGACGCGGCGCGCACCATCTACGTCGAGGAAGCCTGGCAGGGGGAGGACAGGCGCGACCGCATCCCCCGCTGAGGGCCCGGGGCGCCCCCCCGGAAAAAGCGAGGCCGGCCCGGGAGGGCCGGCCTTTTTTTCGCAGGGGCTCGGGTCAGTTCAGGAGGCTCATCAGCTCGGCGAACTGGCGCTTCAGGCCCTGCTCGCCCGGCGCCCGGCGGACGGCGCCGTGGAGCTCTTCCGCCGCCTTGCCGTACTCGTTCCGCCGGACGTAGATGCGCGCCAGGTTCATGTAGGGGAAATGGCGGGGCTCGTAGCGGCGGGCGCGCTTGGCCTTATTCAGCCAGCCGATCGCCTCCTCGAACTGCCCCAACTGCATCAGGTAGCAGCCGATGTCGTTGTAGGGGTTGCCGAAATCCGGGTCCACCTCGATGGCCATGTGACACTCCTCGATGGCCTCCTCGAGCCGGCTCTGGAAGCTGTACATCCAGCCCAGGTAGGTGTGCGCGTCGGCCGTGGGGTGATAGGCGAGGGAGTCCTTGTAGATCTGGATGGCCTGGTCGATCTGGCCCTGCTGGTGGGCCAGCCCGCCCTTCTCGAGCAGATCGAGGGCCCTCCGGAGGTCGGGGTTCAGCCTAGCCTCTTCCTCGTATTTTTCCTCGAAAGAGATGGTGGGGAAATCCTCTGGCATCTCCCGCCCTCCTCTTCCCAAGCCGCCCCCCGCGAGGGGGAGCGCGGGACTCCGATCATGGTATCCCTCTCCCGGGCGCTGTCAAGGAGGGAAAGTAGCCGTCTTTGCTGAGCAAAAACGCCCCGGCCGGGGGGCCGGGGCGTTGCTTTGCTCTTCGCCCGAATCGGCGTGCGCGGGGTGCTGAGGCTACCTGGCCGCCAACCTCGCGAAGTTGGTGGCCTGGGTGCGGAAGACCTTGTGGCAGCTGTCGCAGCTGGCCGCGGCCGTGGCGAAGCCGTTCGCTATGCCGGCCTTGTCTCCGCCCTCGGCCGCGAGGGCGAGGACCTCGGCCGAGGTGACGAGGTTGGCGGCCCCCTGGTCGAACTCGGTCTTCTTCTGCCAGACGACCGGCCGCGCCGTCGTCTTGCCGGCCAGGGTCATCCGCCGGAACGCCTGGGAGAGCCTCTTCGCGTTCGCCGCGAGATCCCGGGCGGCCTTGGCGGTCGCGGCGTTGTTCCCGGCCTTGACGGCGGCCTGGATCGCCCTCAATTGCTTTAAATTCTCGCGCATGACGCCCTTGCGGGCCGTCACGCGGGGATGCTCGTACTGAAGGGCCTCGCCGAAGGGAGTGGCCTCCCAGAAGTTCTGCGTGCACCCCGCGAGGAGGGCCGCTGCGGAGAGGAGGATCGCGCCGGTCGTTCCAAGCCGAAGATCTCTCATTCTTTGCATGCTCCTCTGTGGTTGCCCCGGAAGAAGGCGTCCTCTCCCCGGGCCTCATGCGGGGGCCGCGGCGCCCGGAGCCGATGACGCAAGGATGTCTTCAGGTCTTGGTGATTATAACACCCCGGGCGGGGAATGGTTCCCCAAAATCCCGGGATTTTCCCCCGCGGGTTGCCGCTCCGCCTCCGGGATGGATAAGATGCCGGGGCATCTGCGGCCGCCGCCGGGCGCGGCGGCCCCCGCGCCCCTCCCAGGGAGAGAGCCCCCATGCCTGATCCCCGGCGGGAGAAGTTCAGGGCCCTCCTCGGGCGGGCCGGCCTCACGGTCGTCCCCGGGGCGCACGACGCCTTGACCGCGCGCCTGATCGAGACCAAGGGTTTCGAGGCCGTCTACATGAGCGGCGCGGGGGCGGTGAACGCGTTCGCCGGGCTTCCCGACAACGGCCTCGCCACGGCGGGCGAGACGGTCATGAACGCCCGCTACATGGCCGACGCCGTCTCCCTTCCCCTCATCGTCGACGCCGACACCGGCTACGGCAACGCCGTGAACGTCGTGCGCACCGTGAGGGATCTCGAGCGCGCGGGGGTGGCCTGCATCCAGCTCGAGGATCAGGTCTCCCCCAAGCGCTGCGGCCACCTGCCGGGCAAGCAGGTGGTGAGCCGCGCCGAGTTCATCGGCAAGATCCGCGCCGCCTGCGACCACCGGGGCGACCCCGGCCTCGCCATCATGGCCCGCACCGACGCCCGGGCCACCCACGGCTTCGAGGAGGCCGTCGCGCGGGGGAACGAGGCCTTGGAGGCGGGGGCCGACCTCGTCTTCGTCGAGGCGCTCGAGTCGCCCGAGGAGTTCGCCGCCTACGCCCGGCGCTGCCCGGGCCCCCTGCTCGCCAACATGACGGAGTTCGGCAAGACCCCCCTCATCCCGGCGCGGGAGTTCGGGCAGATGGGCTACCGCTTCGTCATCTTCCCGGCGAGCGCCCTGCGCGTCATGCTCCGCGCAGCCTCCGAGTTCCTCGACGAGATCCGGGAGAAGGGGACCCAGGCCGCCTTCCTGGAGCGGATGATGACCCGCCGGGAGCTCTACGATCTCATCGGCTATGACGCCTACCACCGGATCGAGGCCCGCTACCTCCCCCGCGAGTGAAGGAGATCCCCGTGGAGACCCTGAGCGGCCGGCTGGCGCGCTTCGCGGCGGCCCTGCGGTTCGAGGACATCCCCTCTCAAGTCATCGGGAAGGCCAAGCTCCACCTCCTCGACGCCCTGGGCATCGGCCTGGCCGCCCGGCGCGAGCCCTACGCCCGCTCCATCACCGCCCTGGTGCGGGAGTGGGGGGGGAGCCCCCAGGCCGCCCTGTGGGGGACGGGCGAGCGGCTGCCCGCCGCCCACGCGGCGCTGGCGAACGGAAGCTACGTCCACGGCCTGGACTTCGACGAC
>CAYMWZ010000347.1:0-3310 GCA_964394385.1 uncultured Nitrospinaceae bacterium
GGCCGCGATCCCGCGGCCCGCGCGCCTGCCCGGGCGCGGGGGGGGCCTCGGCCCCAGCTCCTTCAGGACGCGATCGAGGCAGCCCTCCAGGTTCGGCGTGTGGGGGATCGCCTGGCCGGTCGGGAGGCGGCCCCCCTTCTGGATGAAGTTGCGCCGCCTGAGCTCCATGGGGTCCATCCCGAGGGCCTGGGCCACCATGTCCATCTGGCTCTCGTAGGCGAAGCACACCTGGTTGGAGCCCACCCCCCGCATGGCGTTCGTGATGGGGTTGTTCGTGAGGTAGCCGTGGGCCCGGACGCGGGCGTTCTCGACCTCGTAGGGGCCCGCCGCGATGCACATGGCGCCCAGGAGGAAGAGGTTCGTCTTGTGGGGGTAGGCCCCCGCGTCCCCCACGATGTCGGCCTCGAGGGCGACGATCTTCCCGTCGCGCGCCGCGCCCGTCCGGTAGCGCATCTCGAAGGGGTGCTTCTTCATGGTGGAGCGGATGCCGTCCTCGCGCCCGATCACCATCACGGCCGGGCGCTTGGTGCGGTGGGTGACGAGGGCCAGGTAGGGCTCGACCGTCATCACCCCCTTGGCGCCGAAGCCCCCGCCCACGAAGGTCCCGATCACGCGGACCTTGCTGTGCGGGAGCCCCAGGACGGCGGCCACGGCGCGGTAGTTCTCGATGAGCTGGGTGCCGACCCGGATGTTGATGACGCCGTCGGCGTCGACCCAGGAGGTGCCCGAGGCGGGCTCGAGGAAGGCGTGCTCGGCCAGCTGGGTGCGGTAGGTGCGCTCCACCACCACGTCCGCCCGGGCGAGGGCGGCCTCGGGGTCGCCGCGCCTGACCTCGAAGTCGCACACGCGCCGGCCCTCGGCGCCGGGCTCCTCGTGGCGCGTGGTCCACACTCCCTCCCTGGCCTCCACCTCGACCCCGATGGCCGCGATCGCGGCCTCGAGCGCCTCCCGCGTCTCGGCCGCCGCGAGCGCCAGGGCGTCCCCGGTGAAGCGGATCGCGTCGGAGACGAGGATGGGCTGGGGGGCGTGGGGCGGGTAGCCCGAGCCGTAGTGGGCGTTCGCGCCGGGGATGTCCTTCGCCGTGAGGACGCAGGCCACCCCCGGTACCTTCCGGGCGGCCGAGGTGTCGATCCGGCGCAGGCGCCCGCACGGGACGGGGCTGTAGAGGAGGCCGCAGTGGAGGGCGCGCGGGGGGACCTGATCCTCCCCGTAGGGGAGGGAGCCGTCCGCCTTGGGGTAGGCGTCGAAGCGCGGGTTGGGCTTTCCGATGACGTCGAACTCGGCCATGAAACTCTCCTCGGATCGTCGCGATGGGTCGCCGGGGCGGGGGCCCCGCCCGGCCTGGCAGGGGGGATTTTGGCAGATCTCATCCGCCCGCGGAAGGCGCCCTCCCCTTCTTCTCATGCCCCGCCCGGGGAGGAATCGGGGAGGCCGTCCCCTTGTTCCACGGGATGCCCCTCGCGTGGACAGCCCGGCGGGGGCGGGCTATGATCGGAGCCTCTCTTTCCTCCCTGGAGAAGGAGATCGGAATGGCAGAGGACCTGGGCTTCATCGATCCCTCGGCGGGCGGCGCGAAGAAGAAGATCCCCATGGCCCCCCGCCCGGCCGCCCTCTCGGGCAAGGTGCTGGGCCTCCTCGACAACACCAAGGAGCAGGCCGACATCATCCTCAAGACCCTGGGAGAGGCCTTTCGCGAGCGCTACGACGTGAAGAAGGTCGTCATGCGCCGCAAGGAGCACTACTCCAAGCCGGCCGAGGACTCCCTGATCGAGGATATGGCCAAGGAGGTGGACGTCGTCATCGCCGCCTTGGGGGGGTGAGGCTCCTGCACGTTGTGCAGTGTGCACGACACGGTCGAGTTCGAGAAACGGGGCATCCCCTCCACCACCATCATCACCGAGGCCTTCAAGAACGCGGCGGACTTCCAGTTCCGCGGGAGGGGGATGGAGGGCCATCCCTACGTGCAGCTTCCGCACCCCGTGAGCAACTTGAGGCCCGAGGAGATGCGCGCCACCGCGCTCAAGCACCTCGACGAGGTGGCGAGCCACCTCGTCAAGACGTAGGGGGATTGCGACGGATTGGTCGTAGGGGCGTATGGACTTCGGCGAGCTCAGTCGAGCCGCCATACGCCCCTGTGCGTGGACGTGAAGGAATGATTCTGTAGGGGCGTTCAATTGAACGCCCCTACATCGTTTCGCACCTCATTCGAGGATTCCCCATGCGCGCCTTCCGGGAGATCCGCTTCGAGGTCGAGGACGGCCTCGCCACCGCCACCCTCAGCCGGCCCGAGCGCCTGAACGCCCTCGGCATGAACATGGCCGAGGAGTTCCGCGATCTGGCCGGGGCCCTGGCGGGCGAGCGGGAGGTGCGCGTCGTCCTCCTCACGGGGGAGGGCCGCGCCTTCTCGACGGGGCGGGACCTCAAGGAGAGCGCCTCCCACACGAAGGAGGAGGCCGACCGCTACCAGCTCCTCGGCATGGAGGGGGTCGCCCTCTGGGAGAGGCTCCCCATGCCCACCGTCGCCGCCATCAACGGCCCCTGCTTCGGCTGGGGGATGGAGGCCGCCACCGCCTGCGACATCCGCCTGGCCGCCGAGGAGGCGACCCTCTGCTTCCCGGAGTGCGCCCTCGGCATCTTCCCCGGGGCGGGCGGCGCGGTGCGGCTCCCCCGCCTCATCCCGCCCGGCCTGGCGAAGGAGCTCATCTACACGAGCAAGCGCATCGACGGGCGGGAGGCCGAGCGGATCGGCCTCGTCAACCGGGCCTACCCCGCCGCGCAGCTCCTGGAGGAGGCGCGCGCCCTGGCCGCCCGGAT
Organism: uncultured Nitrospinaceae bacterium; assembly: GCA_964394385.1. Lineage (GTDB taxonomy): Bacteria > UBA8248 > UBA8248 > UBA8248 > UBA8248 > CAYMWZ01. The sequence continues at coordinate 2,815 of CAYMWZ010000347.1, forward strand.
CCGCGACAACGGCCCCCTCGGGGTGCGGGGGGCCAAGCGGGTCATCCAGAACGCCCCCGAGATGCCCCTCTCCCAGGCGATCGAGTTCTCGAACGCCGTCCGGCTCCCCCTCAACCAGACCCGGGACTTCGCCGAGGCCCTGGCCGCGTTCAAGGAAAAGCGCAAGCCCGCCTTCCGGGGGGAGTAGGGGCGAGGCATGCCTCGCCCCTACGGAACATCCCTTTTGAAAATCCGCGAGTGCTTCCTGGCCGCCGTGGCCCTCCTCCCGGCGGAGGGCGACGCGCGCGAGGCCTGGGTCGCCATGAACCGGAAGAACGCCCCCTGGGCGGCCGTCTTCGAGGGGGAGCGCTTGGTGGGGCTCCTCAACGGCGGGGATTTGAGGGAAGCGGTTCAAACGCCCGAGGTGTTTGTCACGCTTGGGGGCTTGGCGCGGGAGGGTGCCGCCGCCCGGCGGGCGCTCAGGCTCCCGCCCGACGGGGAGCTCGGGGAGGCCGCC
>CAYMWZ010000348.1:0-3276 GCA_964394385.1 uncultured Nitrospinaceae bacterium
GGGTCTTCACCTGGGCGGACCCTAAAGCGCCAGAGGTCGTCGAGATCATCGAACGCTTCAAGAAGCAGTACGGCTATACCCCGCCGGATACCGGCTACTTCATGGGAACGTACGCCGCAACGCTGGTGCAGATCAATGTCCTCAAGACCATGGTGGAGCGAAACATCCCGCTGACCCGCGCCAATGTGCGGGATGCGGCCGAGAAGTATTCCGAAGGCGTCCAGATTCCCATTCCGACTCCCAGGAAGTCGCGGGGGTGGGCAAAAGTTCCCCATCTGCTCCTCAACGCCGAAGACTTCATCACGCTGGAGATCAGAGGCGGGGACACGCAGCGCCTGAAATAGAGTGCTGGAATTCCTTCCCTCCTCGATGGTTACCATCTCCGACCCGAGCGGTCGGGGATGGTAACCTGTGAACGCTAGCGACATCGCCGCCCGCTGAGAGATGGAAGATTTCTTGCGTCTTTTCTTCATCGGCGTCGGGATGGGCTCTACGTACGGGCTCGTGGGGCTCACCCTGGTGACCGTCTTTAACGCCACCAGGATCATTAACATGGCCCAGGGGGAATTCCTCATGCTCGGGGGGATCCTCGCCTACGGGCTGATACGAGCCTCCGATGTCCCCTACGGCTGGGGTGCCCTCCTGGTCATTCTGGCCGTCGTGGTTGTCGGCCAGGCGGTGAACGGGCTGATCGTCACCCCGCTCCTGGCGCAGAACGCCTCCGCGATCATGACCATCATCGGCACTTACGCCGGAGCCCTGCTGATCAGCAGCATCACCGGGACACTCACGGGATACCACTATGTGGGAGTGCCGCCCCTTCTCCCGATGACGCAACTGAAGCTGGGGTTCTGGCCCATCGTGCCCCAGTATGGCCTCTCCATCATCGTCGCGGTCGTCCTCTCTCTCCTCTACTGGGCCTTCCTCAGCTGGACGCCCACCGGGTGGGCGCTCAGGGCCACGGGCATTAACCCCGACATGGCCAAGCTCCTCGGGATCTCCACTGTCCGGATGATCGCCTTAGCCTTCACCATTGCCGCCGCGTTCGGCGCCATCTCGGGCATCGTCATCGGCCCGCTCACTCACGTTGTGGCCAACATGGGCTTCCCCATCCTGGTCAAAGGTTTCGTGGCCGCCGTCGTGGGCGGCATGGGAAATCCATTTGCCGCCGTGGTGGGCGGCGTCTTTATCGGGCTGCTCCAGGTCCTGATCGCCGGGTATGCGACCCCCGGCTACGCCGAGCTGGCGGTCTTCAGTCTCCTGATCCTCGTCCTGTTTGTCAGGCCCTACGGACTCTTCGCCGTGAGGGAGTGAAGTGGCCGACCCCCAGCACCGGATAGAACCGATCAGCCTCCTGGTATTGGTGCTGGTTCTGGCCCTCTTGCCCTTGCTGGGGAAGTTCGCCACGCACCTGGGCTCTCTCGCGGGGATCATGGTGATTCTTGCGCTGGGCTTACACGTCTTCTTCGGCATCGCCGGTCAAATCAACTTCGGCATCAGCGGCTCTTACGCCTGCGGGGCGTACGCCGCCGCTTTGCTGATTAACAAGGGCGGTCTCCACTTTTTTGCCGCCCTTCCCCTGGCGCTGATCATCGTCGGGGTGATCACCGTCATTCTCGGCGCGGCGGTGCTGCGCCTTCGTCACTGGGTGCTGGCCCTTGGCACAGCCTCCTTCGGGCTTGCCGTCTGGCTCACCGCGAGAACGGTGGCGGTCGGCTTTCTGGGCGGAGATGACGGCCTGGATCTACCGTCCCTGAGGGTCGGAGGTTGGAAGGCAGGGCCGCTCTTCTACTACTATTTCATCACGGCCTGGGCCATCGTCGGTCTCCTGGCCAGCCATTTTCTGGGCCACTCTCGCGCGGGCAGGGCACTGAAGGCCATCCGCGAGGACGAGGTGGCCGCCTCGGCCATGGGCGTCCATGTCAGCCACTATGTCCGCGTCGCCTTCCTCCTGTGCGGTCTCTATGCAGGGATCGCCGGAATCCTCTACGCCCAGTGGAACGGCTGGATCTCTCCCGCCAGCTTCACCCTCGACGTCTCCATGTACGCGGTGGTCTTCGTCATTGTGGGCGGGCTGGGATTCAGCTCCGGTGCCGTCGTGGGTGCCGCGCTGCTGACGCTGCTCCCCCAGTTGCTCGTCCCCTTGCGCGAGTACCACGTACTGGTGTACGCGGTGATCCTCTTTCTGGTCATCAGGTTCGCGCCCAAGGGAATCGTCGGCAGCCTACGGGACGTGTGGTTTCGGCTTCGACCGGGGCTCGCCCCGGCTCCGGCAAGCCGGGGTTAGGAGGCGGATTGGCGCTTCGCGTCCAGAGCGTGTCGAAGCGGTTCGGCGGGCTCCAGGCTCTCAGGCGCGTTGATCTCATCGTGGAAACGGGCTCGCTGACCGCGCTGATCGGCCCCAACGGGGCGGGGAAGACGACGTTGCTCAACATCATCAACGGGCTGGAGGCCGCCGACACCGGTGAGATCTTCGACGACGGCACGCCCATCACACACCTGCCTCCCCACGAGAGAGCCAGCCGCGGCATCGCTCGCACCTTCCAGATTCTGAAGGGCTTCCGGCAGCTCTCCGTGTTGGAGAACGTCATGATCGGGCGCCACGTGCGGACCCGGGCCGGGGTGTTGCATGGCCTTTTCGCCCTCCCCTCCTCCCGCGCGGAGGACCGGGAGAGCCGCGAGGTCGCTCAAGAGGTGCTGAAATTCCTCGGCCTTGAGGCCTACGCCGAGAGGCCTCTCGCCGAGCTGCCCCATGGGCTTCAACGGTTAGCCGAGCTTGCCCGGGCCATTGCGAGCGAACCTCGAATCCTGCTCACGGACGAGCCCAGCTCCGGCTTGAATCCCTCCGAAGTGGACGTGCTGCACCAGGCCTTGAAGGCCATTCAGGCACGCGGTGTCACCATCTTTCTGGTGGAACATAACATGAGGCTGGTGACGGGCATCGCCACGAAGGTGATCGTCCTCAACTTCGGCGACAAGATCGCCGAGGGAACCCCCGAAGAGATCCACAACAACCCGGCCGTCATCGCGGCCTATCTGGGGAGGGGATTTGGCGCTCTTAGAGCTTGAGGGCGTGGTCTCGGGTTACGGTTCCGTCGAGATCCTCCGCGGGATTTCCTTGAGTATTGAGGCGGGCGAGATCGTGAGCCTCATCGGACCCAATGGCGCGGGCAAATCCACAATCCTCCGCACCGTCTCCGGGCTCCTGCGGTGCAAGCGCGGGAGGAAGCGCTTCGCGGATCGTGACATCACACGGCTGCCCCCGCACAGGCTCAC
>CAYMWZ010000349.1:0-3257 GCA_964394385.1 uncultured Nitrospinaceae bacterium
TCCACGCAGAAGACGAGCGTCTTCTGGGTGGCCACCGCCGTGGCGCTGCGCGGGACGCTCTCGAGGACGGCCATCTCGCCGAAGCAGTTCCCCTCCCGCAGGCGGGCGAGCTGGGCGGTTCCGCGGCTGATCAGGACCTCCCCGGAGACGATGAGGTAGAAGCAGTCCCCCATCTCCCCTTCCCGGAAGACCATGTCGCCCGCTTCGTAGGACCGGCGGCTGCAGAGGCGCAGGAACCAGGCGAGCTCCTTGCGGCTCATGTCGGAGAAGAAGCCGTAGGACTTCTGAAGTTTTTCGAGGAGGCCGTCGATGGTGGAGGTGCCCTCCCGCGTGAGCGGGGGGGGTTCGGGCTCGGGAGGGAGCGGCGGTGGAAAGTCTTTGTCCTCGGGCTTCGGCATGAACAGCTCCCCCTCGGGCGGCCGCCGGCCGGCGCGGCCCCCTAGCCTGGCTTCCCTTCCAGTTTCTTGATGAGCTGGTTGGCTTCGCGCAGCTTGTCGGAGAGCTGGCGGGCGATGCCCACGACGACCTTGAAGCCCATGGCGGGCATCTTGGTGGCCAGCACGCTCCGCGAGATGGAGAAGAGCAGGGCCTGCCCGCTCGTCACGACGGTGGCGGTCCGCGGCGCGTCCTCGAGCATCGCCATCTCCCCGAAGATCTGGCCGGGCCCCATGCGCGCCACCTCCTTCTCCCCGACGAGGATGCGCACCTCCCCCGAGACGATGAGATAGAAGGTGTTGCCGATGTCGCCTTCGGAGAACACCTTTTTCCCGTCCTCCAGGTTTTCGCGCTTGCACAGGCGGAGGAACTCGCCCACCTCGTCCTCGATCATGTCGCCGAAGAAGGAGTAGTTCTTCTGGAGCTTCTTGATCAGGTTTTGGAGCTGCGGGGGAACCTCGCGCTTTCCGAAGGCCAGTTTTTGGACGGGGGGCTTCGCGCCGGGGAAGGCCGGCTTCGGACCGGGCGGGGTGCCGCCTTCGTCGGGTTTGTTCATCGTGTCTCCTCTCCCGGGAGCCGAGCTTCCCGTTCAGGCGGAAGACCTCACGGCTCCCATTTTCGCTCATCTTCGCGAAAAATGGATAACTCTATTTGTTTCAATATGAGAATTTGAGTCTTGAGAGGCGGCGGGGAGCGGAAACAGAGGGATTTGACGAGCGGCCCCCGGCCCGCCTTCTCTCCCATCTAGCCTTCTCCCAAGGCGAAGCGCTCGGTCAGGCGGCCCAGGAGGAGGGCCGCCCGGCGAAGCTCCTCGATCTCGATGAACTCATCCGGGCCGTGCGCCTGTTCGATGTTCCCCGGCCCGAGGAGGAAGCACTGGCGGTTGCCCGTACGGGCGGCGGCGAGGCCGGCGTCGGAGTAGTAGCTCACGCCCCTCGCCCGGGGGGCGGCGCCGGTCGCCTCGCGGAGCGCCTCCGCGATGAGCCGCGCTCCCTCTCCCCCCGGGTCGGAGAGGATGGGGGGGCGGTCCACCGAGATCGGGCGGACCCGGGCCGAGGTGCCGGGGGTCAGCGCGCAGGCCTCGGCGGCCGCCCGCTCGACGAGCCCCTGCGCGTCCGGCACGGTGAGGGGGGGGACGAACCGCACGTCCACCTCGATGCGGCAGCTGTCGGCGACGATGTTGGTCTTGCGGCCGCCGGCGATGACGCTCGCGACGACGGTCGTCCGGCCGAGCAGGGGGTCGGCGTCGGGGAGCTCGGCCGCGGCCTCCTGGAGGTGGAGCACGGCGCGCGCGGCGGCGAGGACGGCGTCCGCCCCCATGTGGGGGGCGGCGGCGTGGGCGCTCTTGCCCGAAAACGCGGCCTCGTACCACATGGCGCCCTTTTGGGCGGTGACGAGCTCGAGGCGGGTGGGCTCGCAGGCGATGACGGTGTCGCCGGGCCCGATGCGCCCCCGCTCGATGGCGGCCGAGGACCCCCGCATCCAGGCGCTCTCCTCGTCCACCACCAGGCAGCAGCGGACGGCGCGCCGGAGGCGCGCGCCGCGGTCGAGCCTGGCCTTCAGGGCCTTGACGGCCACCAGCGCCGCGGCCAGCCCCCCCTTCATGTCGCAGGAGCCGCGCCCCCAGATCCTCCCCTCCGCCCGCTCGGCGGCGAAGGGGTCGCGCGTCCAGCCCTCCCCGGCCGGCACGGTGTCCATGTGGTTGAGGAAGACGAGGGCGGGGCCCCGGGACGGCTCGCCCAGCTCGATCGTCAGGTTGTCGCGGCCCTCGGCCACCCGGTCGCGCTCGACCGCGAGGCCCAGCCCGCGAAGGTAGTCCTCCAGCCAGGAGGCCACCGCGCCCTCGGAGCCCGTGGGGTTCTCGCTCGGGATGCGGACCAGGGCCTGCGTCAGGGTGATGGCCTCTTCGAGGAGGGCGGGGTCCATTCGTCCATCTCCCGGTGGGGGTCCGGTGTGCCGTCCATTATCTCCCGGGGGAGGTCCGCCGGGTGTGAGCTGGGTCACTTTTTTCGCGACGCATGATGGAGAGGAGCGAGGCGAAGTTCCTCCCCGGGGTGATGTTGCCGAGGAGGGCCCTCCGCCTGGCCCCGGTCGCCGCGGGCACGTTGGCGGGCTCCCCGCGCAGGGCGGCCCAGGCGAGGAGGGCGAAGGAGACCGCCTCGACCGCCTCGGGGGGGACGCCCCGCTCCGCGCTCGAGACGAGGGGGATGGGGGCGAGCCCCGCGCGCAGGCGGGCCGCGAGCGTCTCGTTCCGGAGCCCGCCGCCCCCCGCGACGACCTCGGCGGGCGGGGCACCCGGGGGGAGGTGCGCGCGCACCGCGTGCAGGATGCAGTCGGCGGAGAAGGCGGTGAGGGTGGCGAGGGCGTCCTCGGGCCCCGCCCCGCGGCGGCCGAGCTGCGCGAGGGCGTCCTCGAGGAACGCCTCCCCGAAGGTCTCCCGCCCGGTGCTCTTGGGCGGGGGCTGGGCGAGGAAGGGATGGCGCATCAGGGAGGCGAGGACCTCCTCGTCCACCCGCCCGCGCGCCGCGAGGCGCCCTCCCCGGTCGAAGCGCTCGGCGCCCCCGCTCAGGCACTCGGCCAGGGCGTCGAGGCTCATGTTCGCCGGCCCGCAGTCGAAGCCGAAGAGGCCCTCCCTCCCCGCGGGGGGGATGTGGGTGATGTTGGAGATCCCGCCCAGGTTGAGGTAGGCCACGGGGGCGTCCGGCCGCTCGAAGAGGAGGCGGTGCGCCCAGGGGGTGAGGGGGGCTCCCGCGCCGCCCGCCGCCACGTCGCGGGCCCGGAAGTCGGCCACCACGGTCACGCCGGTGCGCTCGGCGATGACG
>CAYMWZ010000350.1:0-3246 GCA_964394385.1 uncultured Nitrospinaceae bacterium
GGCCGGAGTGGCGGAACTGGTAGACGCGCTAGATTCAGGGTCTAGTGGCCTTCGGGCCGTGGAGGTTCAAGTCCTCTCTCCGGCACCATGAGATGCATCCCGGGCCGGGGGCGCGCCCCCTGGCCCTTTTTTCGCATCAGGCCGCGGGAGGCCCTCTCCATCATCTTGTCGCGGCGCGCCCTGCCGGGGCCCGGCGCCCTCGGGTGCGGGGGGTCGGGCGGCGGTGGTATTTTGGGCGGGAAAGCGCTCATCTGGCGACACCGGAGGAATCCATGAAAGTTCGGCAGGATAAGCTCTCGAACGGCATCCGCGTGGTGACGGCCGAGCGGGGGGACTCCGCCGCGGTCGCCTTCCACATCTATTTCGGTTGCGGCGGCCGCCACGAGCCCGACGCGGTGGTGGGCGTCTCCCACGCCCTCGAGCACATGGTGTTCAAGGGGACCCCCACCCGCACCACCCTGGACATCGCCCGCGAGATGGAGGGCAACGGCGCCTCCATCAACGCCAACACCGCCTCCGAGCGCACCTGCTACCACTTCACGGCCCCGGCCGACGTCTTCGGCACGGTCCTCGAGGTCTACGCCGACGCCGTGAACAACTGCCTCCTCGACCGGGAGGAGTGGCACCGCGAGCGCAAGGTCATCCTCGAGGAGCTCAAGATGTACGAGGACATGCCGCGCGTCTGGGTGTCGGACATGCTCGAGACCACCATGTTCAACCTCCAGGTGGGCGTTCTCGGCAGCCGCGAGACGATCAACGCCATCGAGCCCGGGCACATGCGCGAGCTCATCGGGCGCTGGTACACCCCGGGCAACACGGTCATCTCGGTGGCGGGGGGCGTCCCGCACGAGCGCGTGATGGAGCTCTCCGAGCGCCACTTCGGCGAGCGCAGGGGGAGCGCCGAGCCGGCGGCCGGGCCCACGCTGCCGGACAACAGCCGCCGGCGCGTCGCCGAGCAGGCCCGCCAGACGGACCAGGTGAACCTCTCCATCGGCTTCCGCGCCTTTGGCCTCGATCACCCCGACGGGGCGGCGCTCCGCCTGATGGGCAACATCCTGGGCGGAAAGATGAGCAGCCGGCTCTTCACCGAGGTGCGCGAGAAGCGCGGGCTCGCCTACAGCGTGAGCGCGAGCCCCCACCGCTACACCGACGCGGGCTTCGTCGAGCTCAAGGCGGGGGTCGCCATCGAGAAGGCCAGGGAGGCCACCCAGGTCATCCTCGCCGAGGCGGCCCGGCTGAAGGCCGAGCCGGTGAGCGCGCAGGAGCTCGCCGAGGCCAAGCGCCACCTCCGCGGAAACCTCCAGATCCACGAGAGCTCCGACTACTTCGCGGGGCGGAACGGCTCGAACCTGCTCCTCCGCGGGAAGCTCTACCCCGTCGAGGAGGAGCTGGCCGACATCGAGGCGGTCTCCGCCGGGGACGTCCAGCGGGTGGCGGGCGGGATCTTCCGTCAGGAGACGATGACGGCTGCCGTCATCGCTGAGCGCCCCCTGGCCGCCGAGCTCGAGCCCGTCCTCCGGATCGCCTAGCCGGCGGCTCTCCGTGCACGAGGCCAACCAGCGGCTCGCCGCCCTCTTCGGGCGGATCGCCGACATGCTCGAGATCCAGGGGGGGAACCGCTTCCGCGTCCTGGCCTACCGGCGGGCGGCGGGGTCGCTGAGCGTCCTCGCCGAGGAGATCGGCGAGATCGTCCGCCGGGGGGAGGAGCAGAAGGTCCTAGGCATCGGGAAGGACCTGGCCGCCAAGATGCGGGAGTTCGTCGAGACGGGCCGGCTCGCGTACTACGAGCGCATCTCCCGGGAAGTGCCCGAGAGTCTGGCCGACCTCCTTCAGATCAGGGGCCTCGGGCCCAAGACCCTCGCCCTCTTCCGCGAGAGGCTCGGCATCGAGGACCTGGCGGGCCTCGAGCGCGCCCTCACCTCGGGAGCGCTCGCGGGGCTCCCCGGCGTCAAGGAGAAGACCGTCGAGAACCTCCGCCGCGGCATCGGCCTCTTCCGCCGGGGGGTGGAGCGCAAGCCGCTCGGCGCGGTCTGGGAGGGGGTGGAATCCCTCCGGGCGGAGGTGGCGCGGCTCCCGGGGGTCAAGCGGGTCGAGGCCGCGGGCTCCTACCGCCGGAGAAGGGAGACGGTCGGGGACGTGGATCTTCTCGCCGTCGCGGAGGACGGGGAGGCCGCGGTGCGCCGCTTCGCGGCCCTCCCCGCCGTCCGCAGGGTGCTCGCCCGGGGGGAGACCAAGGGGAGCGTCGAGATCGAGGGCGGGCTCCAGGTGGACCTCCGGGTGGTCCCCCAAGAATCCTTCGGGGCCGCCCTCCAGTACTTCACCGGCTCCCAGGCCCACGGGGTCAAGGTGCGCGAGATCGCCAAGCGGAAGGGCCTGAAGCTGAACGAGTACGGCGTCTTCAAGGGCGAGAGGCGCGTGGCCGGGGAGGAGGAGGAGGGCGTCTACCGGGCCCTCGGGCTCCCCTTCATCCCCCCCGAGCTGCGCGAGGACCGGGGCGAGGTCGAGGCCGCCCTCCAGGGGAGGCTCCCCGGGGCGCTGGTGACGCTCGGGGACATCCAGGGGGACCTCCACGCCCACTCGACCTGGAGCGACGGGAGGTCCACCCTCGAGGAGATGGCCGGGGCCGCCGCGGCCCTCGGCCACAAGTACCTCGCCATCGCCGACCATTCCAGGAGCAGCCGCATCGCCCGCGGCCTCACCCTCGCGCGCCTGGAGGAGAAGCGCGAGGCCGTCGCCGCCCTGGCCGAGAGGACGAAGCGCCTCGTCCTCCTCATGGGGGCCGAGGTGGACATCCTCCCCGACGGCGCGCTCGACTACCCGGAGGAGGTGCTCCTCTCCCTCGACGTGGTGGTCGCCTCCATCCACAGCGCCATGGGCCAGGGCCGGGAGAAGATGACGGGGCGGATTCTCAAGGCGCTCGACCGGCCCGGCGTCCACATCCTGGGCCACCCGACGGGGCGCCTCCTCGGGGAGCGTGACCCCATCGAGGTGGACATGGAGCGCGTGCTCGAGCGCTGCGCCGAGCGCGGGGTGGCCGTCGAGGTGAGCGCCTCCTGGCAGCGCCTGGACCTCAACGACGTCCAGGCCCGCCGGGCGGCCGAGCTGGGGTGCCTCCTCGCCATCAACTCCGACGCCCACGAGGCCGGGAGACTCTCGAACCTCCACTTCGGCGTCGCCCAGGCCTGCCGCGGCTGGGTGGAGCGCGATCGCGTCATCAACTGCTGGCCCTGGGCGAAGCTCAAGAAG
>CAYMWZ010000351.1:0-3227 GCA_964394385.1 uncultured Nitrospinaceae bacterium
CCGCAAGCGGACCAAAGAGATCGTCGACATGTTCAGGAAGCTGTTCGGGGTGTGACCTACCCCTCCCCCACCTCCATCCCGAACTGGGAGGCGAGGTGGCTGCGCACATCCGAGAATCGGAGAACGGCGAGGGGAAAACCGAGAAAAAACGGAAGAAAAAATAGGCCCCACAAAAAAGTGGGGCCTATCCGTGGCTATTGGCCTATCGCTAGCCTACTACCCCCAATCACCGACTACCGCCTGCACTCGTCTTCTTTGGGACAGGCGGTGCTGGCCGCGGCGGCTGAACGGGGAAGTTCATCACTTCCACTGCGATGCCACTTTCGTCCTGATAAAGGATTCTTGATTCTCTCTCTTCCAGGACGAGAGCACTCGCCGCTTGGGCAGAATGGAACTCAATCCGCGTATCCGTCATGGGTTTCTACCTCCAGCTTGTATTTGCTCCACAACAACCGACTGGTTCCCGACATATTGCCCATTAGCCGATAACCGAAATTCATATCTGCCCGGCTCAGGCAGAGGAACCGGCGAAAGGCGAAATGTGATTTGGTGTGGCGTCATCCTATCAGCGATAACAACTCCATTTGCTGTTCCTTCGCCGATGATCTGCATGTTGTTCAGATTGACCATTTCTAATCGGAAGTCATATTGCCCCTGAGCATCGGTCACTTTCGAATAAACCCACATGATGGGATGAACAGCTGGGAAAGAGCGAGAAAAAATTTTGTCAAACACCCCAAACAGGCAAAATTTTCCCGACCCATGCTCAATAATGACGTGATCGCAGATCAACATCGCCAAAAGCTGGGGTGTCGGTCCTGTCAAAACGACCCATCCTCCTTACGTATTAGCGGCAATAATAAGCAATAGTTTAGCGCCAAAATGAGAGAAAGCAAACCACATGCCGTTTCCCGCGAGGTTCCCCGTAAGCTACAGCTAACGAGACAAAACGTAATATCTGATTTAAATTTTATGTTATTTTGCAGTAATTCCCCCTACTCTCCCACCTCCATCCCGAACTGGGAGGCGAGGTGGGCGAAGAGCTTGCCGGCCTGGGCGTCCCCCACCCAGCCGCGCGAGGTGGCGGTATCCAGGGCCTGGCTCACCTGAAGGAGCGCGCCCGAGAGCTTCTCGGTGTCCCGGACCGAGATCTCGGGGAGCACGGGCCGCACCCCCGCCCGCAGCGCCTCGGCGGGGAGGGCGCCCGCCCGGCGGGCCTCCTCCAGCTGCTTCTCGGCCATCTGCTGCAAAATGTGGCGCACGGTCCTCTGGCGCCGCGTCATCTTCTTCAAGGCGGGCTGGTCCATGCTCTCGGCGGACGCCCGGTTCACGTCCTCCCCCTGGGCGAACCAGTGGGTGGGGAGCCCGGCCCCTCCCAGGAGGAGCCCCCGCATCAGCTTGGCGATGCCCTGGGCGCCGGACTCGCCGCCCTTGAGATCCGGCGTCACGGCCCGCCACTCCTCCTTCTCGTTGTGGACGCGGACGCTCGAGGGCCGGGGGGCGGCGCCGTTCTCGGCCAGCCACTGGGCGATCCGCTCGGGGCCCGCCCCCTTCAGGGTGACGTCGTAGATGAAGCTGTTCTGGAGCCTCGCGCGCTCGGCGGCGTCGAAGATGAAACGCTCGTAGATGTCGATCCAGTCGATGGCGGCCAAGAGATCCGAGGCCCCCCGCGAGGCGTCGCTCGCCTTGTTGATCTGGAAGAGGAACGCCTCCCCGTCCCGGAAGCGCTCGCGCTCCCGCTGGGCGGCCGCGCCCAGGTACTCCCGGGGGTCCCCCGCGAGGACGGTCTTGAGCTTCTTGCCCGAGCGGGGGGTGCCGACCCCGCCCTCGGGCTGGAGGACGACCCCGATGGCGAGGGCGCAGTTGTCGGGGTCGGTCACCACCTCCTCGATCAGCCTGGGGCTCACGTAGCCCAGGCGCACCCGCCCCTCGAAGCGCGAGACGGCCGCGGGGAGGAGAAGCTCCCCGAAGATCCCCAGCTCCGAGACCAGCCGCTCGAAGCGCAGATCCAGCTGGTTCACGGGGTCGCCCCAGAAGCCCTGGACGGCCGCGAGGGCCCGCGGGTCGGAGGACTCCCAGGAGACGCCCTCCCCCACCACGTGGTCGGTCACGATCTCGATGAGCCGCTGGCCCATCAGGTTCGTGAGCCAAAGATCGTAGGCCAGGCGCTGCATCCGGCCGTGGGTGTAGCGGGGGATCCCGGCGCGGCCCCCCGAGAGGCTCCGCCAGAGGCGCTCGTCCGGGTCCACCCCCGCGCCCAGCCGCCGCAGGACGCCCGCATCCTCCTTCTTGCGCCAGCCCGCCCTCCGCCGGGCGGGGGCCTTCTCCGCCCCGCGGCCCGCCATCTGCTCCTTTCGCATGTCCGTCACCTCCTGAAGATGCGCCGCCCGCTCCACTCTCCGGGCGCGGCCGGCGCGCCATCCCCCGCGGGGAGGAGCGTCCCCCCCGCGTGGGGGGCCAAAATCCCCTCGCTCTCGGCCAGCGCCTCGGCCAGCAGGGCAAAAGCCATCGCGAAGCCAAAGTGGTTCTCGTTGCGCTCGTAGGCCAGCCGCCGCTCCCCGCCCGCGCGGGGGCGCCTCGCCTTGCGCAGGTTCATGAGATGGGCCTGGACGCCGGCCAGGAGGGCCTCCTCCTCCGCGTCCCGGGGCTGGGGCATCCGCACGGCGCCGGGGCCCTGGTGCAGCTCCTCGACCAGCATGTCCAGCATCTCCTCGCGGCCGATGCGCACGTGCCTGCGCTCTGCGCCCAAGAAGGCGACCCGCTTGACGGCCATCTCCCCCTCCGTGTGGCGCCAGATGAAGGCGCCCTCGGGGAGAAGATCGTGCACCGCCCGTGCCTCCCGGGTGTGGGGCCCCCCGTCGATGACCAACCCCTCGACCCCCAGCCGGTCGAAGACGCGCGCGCAGCGCCCGGCCAAGCGCTCGAGGGGGGGCGCCTCGAAGTAGACCCACCGGACGAGGCCCTCCTCGGCCCGCTCGCGGACGGCGAGGGCGCAGCGCTCGCCCGTGTCGATGCCGCAGAAGCGCCGGCTCATGCCGGAACCTCCTCCATCGCGTAGGGGGAGGCCTCGCGCAGGCGCCCGAGGAGCGCCGCCCCGATGGGCTGCATCTCGCCCGCGTCCGGAAGCGCGAGGGAGGAGCAGCGGAACCTGGCCCGCTCGCTGGGGAGCCTCGCCTCGCGCCACTTCCCGAAGACTGACCCGTAGAAGTTACCCCGCAGCACCACCG
>CAYMWZ010000352.1:0-3223 GCA_964394385.1 uncultured Nitrospinaceae bacterium
TGCGGTCGATGATCCGCCTCAGGTGCACCTCGTCGCGGAACTTGACCTCGCTCAGGACGAGCTTCCCCTTCTGCTCCATGTACACGTGCTTCGCGCCGTTCACCATGATCTCGCTGATGCCTTCGTTCCGAAGGAGCGGCTCCAGGGGCCCGAGGCCCAGGAGCTCGTCCATCAGCTCGTTCACCATCCGGTTCGCCGCCTCGGCGAACTCGGATGGGAGGCTGCTCATCACAAACTCATGAACGGAGGGCCGGAGGCGGTCGGCGAGCTCGTGCTCTTCAAGCCCCTCCACCTCGTCGAAGTTCAGCCTCCCCAGCAGCTCCCCGTGGAGCTCCTCCTTCAGATCCTCCCATCGCTGGCGCAGCGAGGCGGGCACCGAACCCGCCGGGGCGCGCCCCCCGTCCGTGGGGCCGGAAGGAGGAGCGGCCTTCTCTTGCCTGGGCTTGGCCTCGGCCTGGCGCTCCTTCCCTCCCAGCCTGGAGAGAAAGTCGCTCTCCTCGGAGAGGGCCTTGGAGGCGTCACTCATGATGCCCTCCTCCCAAAGAGGAATCCGCGCTTTTTCTTAACGGCCTTGGGGACCCCAAAACCCAGGTCGGCCCGAAGCTTCTCCGCGAACTCCACCATGGACTTGGCAAAGGGACCCTTGGCCTGGGCTTCGGACAAGGGGGGAACGCCCCGGTTGGCGGCGTCGAGCAGGCGCGCAGCCTCGGCGGGGAGCGCGAAGTAGACCTTGCGGCTGAGGGCCTCTGCGGCCTCCTCGGGCTGGAGCTCGCTCGCCTTCTCCACCCGGTTGAAGAGGAGCGCCACCTTGTCGAGCGGGTACTCGAAGCGCGAGAAAAGCCGCAGCGACTCCCGCACCTTGGCCAGCGCGGGAATCTGGGGCTCCGCGATGAGGAGGATGAGGTCCGCCTCGTCCAGGGCCGCCACCAGGCGGTCGCCCACCCACTTGGGCGTGTCCACGACGAGGATGTCGAAGCGGTCCCGGAGGATGCGGAGGATCTGGGTCACCATCTCGGCGCTGATGTTCAACCCGTCGTGAAGGACCGGAGGGGCCGCGATCACCCGGATGCCGCTCTCGTGGTTGGTGATCCGGCTGAGCAACTCATCGCGCAGCGTGTTGGAGTCGTCCACGGGGACGTCGCCGAGCTTCCCCAAGGTCTGGGTGGGCTGGAGGTTCAGGAGGGAGGCCACCACCCCGCACTGAAGGTCCAGGTCCAGCAGGCCGATCCTCACCCCCCCCGAGTGGTTGAGGGCGAGGGCGAGGTTGACCGCAAGGGTGGTGACCCCCGAGCCGCCCTTGCTCGAATAGAGGACGACCACCTTGCCCTTCGCGCCGGCGGGGCCCTGAACGTGGCGCATGCCATTCTCGAGGGCGCCGAGGAGCGAATCGGCCTCGGCCGGCACCGTCAGGATGTCGTTGAAGCGGGCCTGCATCGCGGCCCGGAGAAACTCCGGGTCGGAGGCCTGCTCGGCGGTGGCCCCGGCGATGATCCAGCCCGGCTTGACCCCCAGGTCGGCCAAGCGCGCCTCCGCCTCCGACAGGCCGGAGGAGCAGCTCACCAGGACGACGGCGGGGGATTGCGCGTTCAGGCCGGAGCGCGCCTCCTCGAGGTTTCCGGCGTAGAGGACCTTGCTCTTGCCCGAGCCGGACAGCAGATCGGGCACGTTTTTTAGCCGGCCGCCCTCATCGTCCAGGATGAGCGTGATTCCCGCCGGTTCCGGGCTCATCTTCCGCCTCCGCCGCCTGCCGTGGAGGCGCCCGAGCCGGGGGTCCGCCCCACCTCGAACCCGCTGCGGGGAACCAGCGCCTCCGCCACCCGCCGCGTCCGGATGATCTGGGGGGTCACCAGGATGACCAGCTCGGTCTTGTCCTCCTGGAAGTCCTTGCTTTGAAACAGCTGGCCCAAAATGGGAACGTCCCCGATGAAGGGAAGCTGGGCGATGTTCCGCCGCCGGGCCTCCGAGAGGAGCCCCGAGATGGGCATGGTCTGCCCGTCGCGCACCACCACCTCGGTCTTGGTGTTGCTCGTCTTGAAGCCGGGCACGTTGAAGCCCTGGACGACGACGGCGAGGGTATTGTCGATGGCGCTGACCTCGGGCTCGACGCTGAACTCGATCATGCCCGACTTCCTCACCTTGGGCTTGAACTTGAGGCGGATGCCGAAATCCCTGTAGGTGATCGTCACCTGGCCGTCCTGTCCCGGCACGGGGACGGGCACCTGCCCGCCCACGAGGAACGTGGCCTCCTTCCCGCTCATCACCCGGAGGTTGGGCTCGGCCAGGGTGCGGATGTGGCCCTTCTCCTGGAGCGCGCGCATGAAGAAGCCCACCGTGCGGGGGCTCCGATTCCCGAAGAAGAGGTTGATGATGCTGGAGAAGGCGACGTTCGGGCTGACGTCCGCGGCGGAGCCCTCAAGGAACAGCCCGCCGGGGGCGAAGCCGGGCGCGCCGGGGAACACCCCGATATCGTGCCTCCCCTGCGCCCTGCGGACGAACCCGACCCCCACCTGGATGGCGCCCGAGCGGGAGACCTCCAAGAAGTGCACCTTGATGAGGACCTGGGGGACCTCGTCGACCTGGATGTTGTCCACCACCTTCTTGGGCGCGACCGTCTCGGCCACGCTGACCGCGGTGTTCCTGGCCTCCTCGGTGGTCGCCACTCCCGAGAGGACGACGCCGGTGCCCACCTGCTCGACGGTCAGCTCCTCCTTCGGGAGGAGCTGGGCCAGCCGCTCGCGCACCTGCTGCGCGAGCGTGGGGTCGCTCTGGACCGAGACGTCGTAGGTGAAGACTCCCCCCCGCTCGTCCCACACGATCATGGTCGTCCCGCCCGCCGCCTTTGCGTTCAACAGCAGCTCCCGCGGGCTGACAACCACGACCTCCACCACCTTGGGCTCGCCGACGGAGATCCGCTTGAGGCGGTTCTCGAACGTGATGACCTGGCTTTTGCCGACGAAGAGCTTGACCTGGGGGCCGGAGGCCGGAGCGGCACCCGCCGGCGCGGGGGCGAGCGCCGCGGCGCCTCCTCCCCAAACGAGGAGGAACCCAACGACAAGTGGGAGGATTCTTTGTCTCACCTGGGTGGTCCTCCATCAAAACTCCGCCGCGGACCGCTTCCCCCCTTGGAGGATCTCTATCACGTAAGGAGCGGCTTTCCCCGCGGGCTGCCCTCTCCTGGCGGCGGCCCGCCTTTTGTAGCGTTCGCGCCAGCAAGAGGCGCGCG
>CAYMWZ010000353.1:0-3189 GCA_964394385.1 uncultured Nitrospinaceae bacterium
CCCCCTGGTGGCGGCCGATGGCCTCCCCGCAGGCGGCGGGGTCGGCCAGGAGGGCCCGGCCCTTTGTCCACTCTTCCCCGCCCTTTGCGGCGAGCGGAGCTTCCCAACCCCGGGTGTAGAGGTGCAAGCCCACGGCGCGTCTCCTTCTTGGAAAGAACCCCCCCGCGGACAACGGGAGCCCGAGGCGGGGTCGCCCCGGTGCTCATCCAGCTGGCCTAAAAACCTTCCGGAGCTGGCGAATCAAGGGGATGCCCCCGGTGACCAGCCCCGCCGCGAGGAAAGGGACAGTGAAGTAAACGATGAAGAAGGCGAGAAAAAAGAAGCTGGCGAACAGGAGGAGGCGCTCATAGACGTAGAGCCTCTCCAGGAGCCACCCCTGCGTCCCGGCGGAGAAGGCGGTGAACGCAAAGAGGGTCATCAAGGTGGCGAACACCACCCGCGCGGGATGGTCGAAGAGGAGCAGGGAGGGCTCGTACATGAACAGGAAGGGCACCACGAAGCCCGCGATGGCGAACCTGAGCGACATCATCGAGGTCCTGAAATAGGGAGCCCCCGCCAGCTTCGCCGCCACGAGGGAGGCGATGGCGACAGGGGGGGTGATCGCCGAGAGGATGGCGAAATAGAAGATGAACATGTGCGAGGCGACCCGATCCCCCTTGGCGGCGATGAACTCCCGCGTCCACTGCTCGCCATAGACGGCCACCAGCTCCGGCCCAATCAGCTTGATCAGCACCGGCCCGCCCAGGATGGCCAGGAGGACGTAGGCGGCGGTGGTGGGCATCCCCATTCCCAGGATGGCGCAGGCGACGGCGGTCAAAAGCAGCCCCACGAAGAACCCGTCCAAGCCGATGTACCAGACGCACCCTCCCCCGGGCGCCACCCCGAAGAAGCAGACGTCATGGGCGAGCGCCTCGATGAGAAAGGCGAACTTGTTGCCCACGCCCGTGATGGAGAGGACCTGCACCACGAGCTCGATGGTGGCCAGCGTGACGCCGAACTCCGCCCCCTGCCGGCCCCCCACCTCCAGGGCCCGGCGGACGTTCCCGAGCCAGCGCGAGGCGCCCTCGGCCGCGGCCACATCCGGCCCCGCGCGACCTCCCCGCCGCGCCCGCGCGAGGTAGAGGATCGGGTTGCACGAGACGGCCGCCACCTCGTTGACGCGAACGGGCGAGCCGTCTCCCGCCGCCCGGTCGGGCGCGAAGGCCCAGATGAGCTGCTGAATCGCGGCGCCCAGGGCGAAGAGGATGAGTGTGTGGTACACGAACCCGAACGGGCGGACGTACTCGGCCAGGTCCCAAAACGCGGGGACCAGCGTGTAGAGGCCGTACTGGAGGCCGAAGGCGGCGGACCATATCAAGACGAAGAACCAAGGGATGAGAGAGATGGGCCGGAACACCACCCCCCGCCTCGCCGCCCAAAGCCCCATCGCCCCCAAGAGGAGGAAGGCGCCCGCCGTCCCGGACTGCCACTCGAAGACGGTCCAGAGCCACACCGCGCCGAGGGGATAGATGACGAGCCACCCCCGCTCCACTTCGTGCCACAGGGCCCACCCGCCGCCGGTGAGCCCCAGAAAGGCCGCCGCCACCCCGATCCCGACCACGCCCAGGGCAAGCGCCGCGCGCAGCGCGCCCGGCCAAGTGGGGGGGCCGCCGAGCGAAAGCGGCCAGCCGAGCCAGGCCTCGAGCCCATAGAGGACCGCATATACCACGACCAAATAGACCCAGAAGGTGATGGGGACGAAGACGTAGCCCTCGTCGGAGACCTCGCGCTCCCCAACGCGCAGCCCGGCCAAAAACTCCGCCGCGAAGCGGTAGAACCAGATGGCCACCATGATGAACACCGACATCACGCCGGCGAAGACGGGCGTCCTTCCCTCCATGAGGAAATAGATGAGGAACGCCAGGGGCACCAGGTAGAACCAGCCGGCGCGCAGCTCCGCCCGCCAGTCGGGGATCTCCTCGCGCGGCAGGGGCTGGAGGTTGAGCTTCGCCGCCGCAAAGTGGATGTTGATCCCCACGATGAGGAAATAGAGGACGGCCGGGATGGCCGCATAGGCGATGAGCTGAATGTAGGGAACCTCGATCAGCTCGCTCATGATGAAGGCGCCCGCCCCCATGACGGGCGGCATGATCTGCCCCCCGCTGCTGGCCGCCGCCTCGGCCGCCCCCGCGATGTAGGGGCTGTAGCCCACCCGCTTCATCAGGGGGATGGTGAAGGTGCCCGTCGTGATGACGTTGCCCGAGGCGCTCCCCGAGACCGTCCCCATGAGGGCGCTCGAGCCCACCGCCGCGAGCCCCGGGCCCGCCCGCAGCCGGCCAAAGAGGCCCAGCGAGAATTGGACGAAAAAGCGGCCCGCGCCCGACTCGTGCAGAAACGCCCCCAGGATGAGGAACATGATGATGAAGGTCGCCGAGATCACGACCAGGAAGCCGAAGACTCCTCCGATGAAGTCGGTCGAGAGCTTGCCCACAAGCTCGATCCAGCCGGCCCCGCCGTGGCCGAACGGATCGGGGACGAGGTTGCCCCAGAGGCCGTAGAGGATGGCGATGAGCGCGAGCGTGGGCAGGGGAGGCCCGAAGGAGCGCCGGGTCAGCTCCAGCGCCAAAAAGATGAGGATGAACCCCGCGCGCGTGTCGGTGAAGGTGGGCGCCCCGGTCCGGTCGGCCATCTCCTCGTGGACCGAGAAGATGTAGAGGCACGCGCCCAAGGCGAGCGCGAGCATCGCCGCGTTGATCCCCACCACCAGGCCGGCGGGGTGGGGATAGCGGGGGAAATCCCCGAAGGGCACGCGGATGGTGCGCCGGGCCCAGAGGGCGGGGAAGGCCAGGACGAGAAGCGGCCAAAGGTAGATGAGGTCCCGGATCTCGTCCGGCTGGCGCGCCCAGAGAACCACCCGCCAGACGCCCAGCCCGATGGCCGCAAACAAGACGAGGAGAGGCAGGGCGGCCCGGCGAAGCCCCTCCCTCGGGCGGAAGAAAACCTCGAAGAGCACCCAGCCCGTCGGCACGGCGGAGGAGAGAAGAAGCCACCAGCTGGTCGGCGCCATGGCGCTCCGCGGGAGGCCGCTCCAGTTCGCGAACATCCAGGCGGCCGGGAGAAAGCTCAGGAGCCAGAGCCCCAGCCCGAGCCAGGCGCGCTCCCGGGCCATCATGGCGGCCCACAGAAGGAAAGGAACCGCATAGACCCACC
>CAYMWZ010000354.1:0-3165 GCA_964394385.1 uncultured Nitrospinaceae bacterium
CCCCCATCTCGAATGATGGAGGTAAAGGCAGGTCACTTATCGCCGGGCGCGGGGGTGCGCGCCGCCGGTCGTGGTGCCACTACTTGGGTCCGATGGGAGGATGGAAAATGCGACCGCGTTTTGGATTGTTTGCTCTCGGATTTCTCGCCTTTGCGATCGCCGCCTTGACGCTCTTGCCCGTCCGGGCCGCTGCCGACCACGGGGACAAGCCCCTCCGCATCACGGCCGGCTCGCCCGGGTGGGACCACTCCTTTCCCTTTATCGCCGAGCAGAATGGCTACTGGAAGAAATACGGCCTGAAGGTGGAGTTCGTCCAGGGCAGCTTCGTCCGCAACAACCAGCTCATGAGCATCGGCGATCTCGACGCCGGCTACACCCAGATCTCCGACGTCATGCGCTACGCCGAAGGGGGAATCCCCTTCCGGATCGTCGCCTCGACCACCTACGGTGCGGCGACCATCGTCGGGGCGCCCGGCATCAAGTCCATGGCGGACCTCAAGGGGAAGACGGTTGCCGTCACCAACCTCAAGAACGTCCAGTACCTCACGCTCGTGCATCACATCTTTCCGCGCTTCGGCTTGACGCTGCAAAACACCAAGCTCCTTCGGATCAGCGCCGCCGAGGTGGCCGCCATCGTGACCTCGAATCAGGTGCAGGCCGCCTTCCCCTTTGAGCCCTACGGCGTTGACGCGGTGGGCAAGGGCGCGACGATGCTGCTCGATTGGGATCAGATCATCGACAAGAAGATCCTGCCC
This sequence comes from uncultured Nitrospinaceae bacterium, assembly GCA_964394385.1. Classification (GTDB taxonomy): domain Bacteria; phylum UBA8248; class UBA8248; order UBA8248; family UBA8248; genus CAYMWZ01. The sequence continues at coordinate 756 of CAYMWZ010000354.1, forward strand.
AACACCGAGATGTTCCGGAACAGCTTCGTCATGCACGACCGCCTCCGCGTCAAGCATCCCGATCTCGCTAAGAAGGTGGTGTGGGCGCACCTTGATGCGCTGGATTTCTTGAGGAAAAACCCCGACAAGGCGACAGACATCCTCGCCCACTACGCCAAGCGGATCGATAAGAAGCTCATGCGGGCCGCCTACGACAAAATGGGCTTGACTCATAGCAAGGTGCCCGAGAGCTGGATCGACCAGCTCGCCGAATGGAACCTCAAGAGCGGCTTCGCGAAGCGTCGCTTGACGGCGGCGGAGGTGACGGACTACTCATTCCAGAAGGGACATTCGGCAGGGCAGAACTGATTCGCTTCTCCGCGAGATCTTCCGTTCGTGACGGGAGGAGAGAGGTTTGACCCGGTGGCGGGTGAGGGAAAGGTTGTCGTTCGGAACCTGACGAAGATCTTTGAGGGCGATCATGGGACGGTGGTCGCTCTCGACCGCGTGAGTGCCACCGTCCGCGAGGGCGAGTTCCTTTGCATCCTCGGCCCCTCCGGATGCGGAAAGACCACCCTGCTGCGGATCGTGGGAGGGCTCGAGAAGCCTACCAGCGGAGAGATCTCCATCAGCGGCCAGGCCATCTCGGGCCCAGGCCCCGAGCGCGCCTTTGTCTTTCAGGACTACGCGCTCTTCCCCTGGAAGACGGTCCTCGAAAACATCGAGTTCGGCCTTCACGCGCGCAGCATACCCCTGGAAGAGCGGAGGCGGGTTTCCACCCAGCTGGTGGAGGTCATGCGGCTCGGGGGTTTCGAGAACGCTTACCCCCATGCCCTCTCGGGCGGGATGCAGCAGCGCGTCTCCATCGCCCGGGCGCTCGCGGTGGACCCAGGGGTTCTCCTCATGGACGAGCCCTTTGGCGCCCTGGACGCCCAAACGCGCTTCGCCATGCAGCGGGAGCTTTTGCGCGTGTGGGAGATCTACCACAAGACCCTCCTCTTCGTGACCCACAGCATCGACGAGGCGCTCTACCTGGCTGACCGGATCATCATGATGTCGCCCCGCCCCGGCCGCATCGTCGAGGAGATACGGGTGAAGATCCCCCGGCCGAGGAGCCTGACCGGAGAGGAGTTCATGCGGCTGAAGGCACACATGCTGGAGGTTCTGGCGAAGGCGGAGACGCCAGCGGCGGCGGACTGAAGCGTAGGAGAGGAAATATGGCCACGCACAGAGATTCCGGTGGATTTGTCGGTGCGGTGGGCGCCCAGGAGGGGAGGCCCCTCCCCGGGATCCAGCCCCCCCGCCGGCGCGCAAAGGTATCGCTCCACGAGAGGATCTTCGAGCGGGACGTTTTGCTGGGTTGGGGGACCATTGCTGCCGTGCTCGTGGCGTGGGAGATGGTGGCGCGGAGCGGTTTCCTTCCCAGGTGGGCTTTCCCGAGCCTGTTTGAGGTGGTCGGGGCCTTCCTTGAACTCACCCTCGATAAGACCCTCTTCGTCCACACCGGGGCGAGCCTCTTCCGCCAGATCACAGGGGTGATCCTGGCGGGGGTGGCGGGCGTCATCCTGGGCGTGGCTACGGGGATCTCCCCGATCCTTCGCGCCGCGCTCCTGCCTTTGTGCCGCCTGCTCTATCCCATCCCCGGCATCGCCTGGATTCCCATCGCCATCCTTTGGATGGGCATCGGGTTCAAATCCACGGTCTTCGTCGTCTTCTTCACGGGGCTTTGGCCCACCCTCTTCAACACCCAGGCGGGGATCCTGAGCCTCGAGGCCCAGTACACCGACGTGGCCAAGGTCTACCTGGCCGACCGATCTTTTTACATCCGCCACGTCGTGCTCCCCGGGGCGCTCCCCTTCATCCTGACGGGGCTGCGGCTCACCTACGGGGTTGGCTGGCGGGTGATCGTGGGGGCGGAGATCATCTCCTCCATCACGGGCCTCGGGTTCATGCTCGACGATGCGCGGTGGCAGCTCCGCCCCGACATCCTCGTGCTGGGCATGGCGATGATCGCGCTCATTGGCTGGACGTTTGACCGCTATCTGTTCGGGACGCTGGAGCGCGCCACCCTGCAGAAGTGGGGAATGCAGTCCCGGTCGGTGTAGCTGTGGAATCCAAGCACGTTGTTCAGGCCGCAGGCTGAAGGCGGCTGATGGGCGGCTTGCCTGCTAGGCTGGCAGGGGGGCAGCGGAGGTTGTAGCGCTTGAGCCAGGGCCCGAGGGCGGCGCTTCGCCTGGCGGAGCCGGGATAGGGCTAGGCGTCGGCCCTCTGGCGCAGCATCGTCTGGATGGAGTGCGCGGCCTCGCCGCAGAGGTCTTCCACTTTGGCAAAGAGAGAAAGGTCATTCGGGCGTACGCGCATTATGTCAGTTTGCAGTAAGGTCTTGGGCTTAACTCGAAGTGGTCGGTTCCGGATTGAGTTGCCCTCTTCC
>CAYMWZ010000355.1:0-3137 GCA_964394385.1 uncultured Nitrospinaceae bacterium
GCGCTGGGCCCCCTCGACGGCCCCGCGCGATGCGGCCTGGGCGACGGCCTTCACGTCCGCCCCTCCGGCCGCCGCCCCGCCGGCGGCGCCCTCGGCGGCCGAGCGCGCGGCCCCGGCCGCATCCCCTCCCGCCGCCTGGGCCCCCTCGACGGCCCCCTGGGAGGCGGCGCGCGCCGCCTCGGTGGCGCTCGCGCCCGAGGCTGCGGCCTGCTGGACGGCGCCCCGGGAGGCAGCCCCCGCCACCGGCTTCACATCCAGCCCCGCCGCCTGGGCGGCGCCGACGGCGCCCTCAACCGCCTCCTTCACGGGCCCCCCGGCGGCGACGACGGACTGGCCGATGATCTGGGCCGACGCCTCCGGGGTCTGCCCCTGGCCGCGCAAACCGGCGAATATCGATTGAGCCACCTGGGGGGTGACGGGCGCGCCGGCCTCCACCCCGGAGGGGAGGATGCCGCGGCTCTCCAGGGCAGACTGCGCGGCCGCCGGGCCTTGGGCCTCTATGTTCACCCGCGAGGCGATCTGCTGGGCCAGGTCGCCTACGTTGTTCGCCCCCTCGGATTTCGGCGCCGCCAAAACGGCGAGCGCGCACACCAGCCCGGCCAGGGGCTTCGGGAAAAAGCGCGGGGTTGTGCCCTTCCACCAGAGCGCCATCGGCGGCCTCACATCTTGATGTTGACGATCTTCCGCATCGCGAGGAAGCCCAGGAACTGCAGCAAGAGGGCGCCCCCGAGCAGATAATGCCCCATCTGGAGAGTGAACAGCGGCATCAGGTACCTCGGGTTCATCAAAAACATCGCAAGCGCCAGGAAGAACGGAAGGGCGCCCACGACGAAGCCCCCCATCCGCGCCTGGCCCGTCAGGGCCCTGACGTGGCCGCGCATCCGCTTGCGCTCCAGGACGACCGAGTTCAGCCGGTCCAGGATCTCGGTCAGGTTGCCGCCCGTCTCCCGCTGAATGAGCATGGCCGTAGCCATGAACTGGAGGTCGACGCTGGGCGTGCGGTGGAGCATCTGCTCGAACGCCTGCCCGATCGGGACGCCGAGGCGCAGGGAGTCGTTGAGCTGGGCGAAATCCTCCCGGCAGCCGGCCGGTCCCTCCGAGCCCACGATGGCCATGGCCGAGTTGAGGGCGTGCCCCGCCCGCAGGGCGTTCACGATGAACTGGAGCGCGGTCGGGAGGTCGTACTCCAGCTTCGCCATCCGGCGCTTGAACTTGAGGTGGAGCATAAAGTAGGGAACGCCGGCCCCGACCAGGAGCCCCAGGAAGAAGCCCAGGCGGCCCGCGACGGGCCCCCCCAGGATCCCTCCCCCCGCGGCGAAGATGGCGACCCGGGTGAAGAACGGCCGGAGCTCGGTCGGCCCCCCCGCGCGGAGGAGCTTGAGGCGGGTGAAATCGAGCAGGAGGGCTACGGGGCCCGAGCGGCGCCGGCTCACCTCGCGCAGCATCTGGCCGGAGGCCTCCTTGTCGGCCGCGCGCTTCTCGGCAAAGGCCTCGAGCCTGCCCTTCAGGGGGTGCTTCTGGCGGCGGAGGAGGAGGACGATGGCCCCCACCCCCAGCCCGAAGAACAAGAGCAAGGCGACGAAGGCGCGGGCGTCCAACGCTCAATCCCCCCACGCGGATTTCTTGGCAGGCTCTTTGCCCTTATCCGCATCGGCCGCAGTGCCAAAGTTGGGGAGCGTCTGGCCGTGGGCGATCAGCTTGTCGGCGCACTTGGGGCGGATCCCGGTCGCCCTGTGCGTCCCCTCGATCTTCCCGCCGGGGGTGTCGCTGTGGCCCTCGAAGACGTAGATGTCCTGCATGGTGATGGTCTCGCCCTCCATCCCGGTGATCTCGGTGATGTGGGTGGTTTTGCGGGAGCCGTCCATCAGGCGCGAGCACTGGACCATGATGTGGATGGCGGAGGCAATCTGCTGGCGGATGGCCTTCTCGGGGAGGTCCATCCCCGCCATGGACACCATCACGCCCAGGCGGCTGATGGCGTCGCGGGGGGTGTTCGCGTGGAGGGTGGTGAGGGAGCCGTCGTGGCCGGTGTTCATGGCCTGGAGCATGTCGAGCGCCTCGCCGCTGCGGCACTCGCCCACGATGACGCGGTCCGGCCGCATGCGGAGGGCGTTCTTCAGCAGGTCGCGCATGGAGACCGACCCCTTGCCCTCCACGTTGGGAGGCCGCGTCTCCAGGCGCACGACGTGCTCCTGCTGGAGCCTGAGTTCCGCCGAGTCCTCGATCGTGACGATGCGCTCGCCCGGGTCGATGAAGCTCGAGAGCATATTGAGGAGGGTCGTCTTCCCGGAGCCTGTGCCGCCGGAGACGACGACGTTGGCGGCGCCGCCGACGCAGGCCTTGAGGAACGTGATCATGTCTTCCGTCAGGGAGCCGAACTTGATGAGATCCTCGGGCCTGAGGGCGTGCTTGGGGAAGCGTCGGATCGTGAGCGCCGACCCGTCGAGAGCCAAGGGCGGGATGATGGCGTTCACCCGGCTCCCGTCGTGGAGGCGGGCGTCCACCATGGGCGTGCTCTCGTCCACCCGGCGCCCCACCCGGGTCACGATGCGGTCGATGATCCGGCGCAGGTGGGTCTCGTCGCGGAACTTCACCTCGCAGAGGACGAGCTTCCCCTTCTGCTCGATGTACACATTGTCCTTGCCGTTGACCATGATCTCGCTGATGCTCTCGTTCCGAAGCAGGCTCTCCATCGGGCCCAGGCCGAGGAGCTCGTCCATCAGCTCGTTCACCATCCGGGGCGCCGACTCGCCGAACTCGGGGGGGAGGTTCTCGGTCACGAACTGCTGGATGGAGGGGCGCAGCCGGTCGGCGAGCTCGTGCTCGGCGAGGCCTTCCACCTCGTCGAAGTTCAGCCGCCCGAGGAGCTCGCCGTGGAGCTCCTCCTTGAGGTCCTCCCACCGCTGCCGCAGCGAGGCCGGGACGGCGCCCGGGCCCTGCCCCCCGTCGGCAGCCGCCGGGGCGGCCTTCTCCTGCTTGGCCTTCGCCTCGGGCGCCTTCTCCTTGCCCCCCAGGCGGCAGAGGAAGCCGCTTTCCTCGGTGAGCGTCCTGGTGGTCTCACTCATGAGGCTTTCCTCCCGAAGAGGAACCCGCGCTTCTTGGGCTGGGCCTTGGGCGCCCCGAAGCCCAGGTCCGCG
>CAYMWZ010000356.1:0-3132 GCA_964394385.1 uncultured Nitrospinaceae bacterium
AGAGGGCGTATTCCTGGAACACGACGCCCTTGTCGTAGTCGTCGGTCAGGGGCTTTCCGTCCATCGTGACGGTGCCCGAGGTGATTTCGACGAAGCCGGCGAGGATGTTGAGGAGGGTGGTCTTCCCGCATCCCGAGAGCCCCACGAGGCAGAGGAATTCGCCGTCCTCGACGTCGATGTTGACGTTCTCAAGGGCGTGCACTTTCCGCTCGGGGGTGTTATAGACTTTCCGCAAGTTCTTGATCTGGATTTTCGTCGCCATCGGCAGCGCTTCTCTCCGGAAAATCGAAGATGAAACGAATCCACCCTTGCGGGGAGACAGTCGCGGGGGCGGCCCGATCAAAGAATTTTAGCAAAAAACTCCTTGGGGTCAAATCCTCTCTTTCGGGCTGCCTTTCTGGTGGGCGCCGGGCGCGTTGACACGGGGAGGCTCTGGCTCCAAGCTGGCGCCTTCGCTGGGCGAACGCAGGGTGGAGGAAAGGCGCTCGATGAGCCGGCCACTGGAGGGGCTGCGGATCCTGGCGCTGGAGCAGTTCGGCGCGGGCCCGGTGGCGACGATGCTCCTGGCGGACTTGGGCGCCGAGGTCATCAAGATCGAGGACCCCTCCGTGGGCGGCGACTCGGGCCGCCCCGTCCCTCCCTACCCGCTCCCGAACAACGACAGCTACTACTTCCAGAGCTTCAACAGGAACAAGAAGAGCGTCGCCCTGCGGATCCGCACTTCCGAGGGACGCGCCGTTCTCCACAGGCTCGTCGCGAAGGCGGACGCCCTCTTTTGCAATTGCAGGGGGGCGGATCCGGAAAGACTGGAGCTCACTTACCGGCATTTGCGCTCCCACAACGAGAGGATCGTCTGTTGCTTTCTCTCCGGCTTCGGCATGACCGGCCCGCGCTCCCCCGAGCCCGCCTACGACTACCTGATGCAGGCCTACGCGGGGATCATGAGCTTGACCGGCGAGCCGGACGGCCCCCCCGCCAAGGCGGGCGTGAGCTTCGTGGACTTCACGGGCGGCTACCTCTCCCTGGTGGGCTTGTTGGCCGCCCTCTGGGAGGCGGGGAGGACGGGCAAGGGGCGCGACGTGGACGTGGCCTTGCTCGATGGCGCCGCCGCGCAGCTGGCCTACTTGGCCACCTGGGCGCTCAACTGCGGCCACGTGCCGCGGAAGTTCGCCCAAAGCGCCCACCCCTCGCTGGTCCCCGCCCAGAACTTCCGGACGCGGGACGGCTGGGTGAGCGTCCTCTGCATGAAGCAGAGATTTTATCCCATCCTGGTGGAGCGGATGGGCCGCCCGGATCTGGCCGAGGACCCCCGCTTCCGCTCGGCGCAGGACCGCTACGACAACCGGGAGGAGCTCATCCGGCTCCTCTCTGAGGAGTTCAAGAGGCGGACGACGGCCGAGTGGGCCAGGCTGCTCTCGGGGCACGTCCCCTTCGCCCCGGTGAACACGGTGGCCCAGGCCCTCCAGGATCCGCAGCTCCTCGCGCGCGAGATGATCGTCGAGGTGGAGCACCCCGCCGCCGGCCGCCTCAAGCTCCTGGGTTGCCCCGTCAAGATCCCGGGGGAGCCGATGCCCTTGAGGCGCGCTCCCTACCTGGGGGAGCATACGCGGGAGATCCTGGGCGAGCTGGCCGGCCTCGGCGAGGACGAGCTGGACGGGCTGCGCGCGAAGGGCGTTGTCGCCTGGACGGAACCCCCTCCGGCGAAACCCGCCTGAAGCGGCAAAGGTCAGGGGTTGCCCTTTCTTCCCCGGAGGCCTTTTCCCCTCCCAGGCGTTTTTGCTAATATTCGGGGGATACGGGTCTGCCGGTGCCCACGGATTGAGCCTCCTGCTGGCGGCAGCCGCGCCACGGCTTCCATCTTCTTCCTCCTCTGATGAGAGGGGAGCAAGCAACAGGCGTCAATCGAGGAATCGTTCGATGGCCCAGGAACAAGCGCAGCCCATCGCACCCCAGGTGGTCCTGCGGCGTTCTCAGGCGAAGATCGCCCTCATTCTGACGAAGCTCCGCCCCATCTTTCCCTTCCTGGTGGTCATCGCGCTTTGGCAGTTGGTCGCCATGCAGATGACCGGCGGCCTCAAGCAGCTCTTCCCGGGCCCTCTCACGGTGCTATACCGCGGGTGGGAGCTTACCTTCTATCCGCTCTTTGCCGCATGGATGGGGGGGGAGGTCCAGGGGCTTTCGGACTTCCTGCATTACCTCGGCAAGGGCCCCCTCTGGTGGCACTTCCTGGCCACCGCCTGGAGGCTTCCCATCTCGTTCTTCGTCGCCTCGGTCTGCGGCGTGATCGTCGGCCTCATGATGGGCCGGTCCTCCTTCTGGGAATCGTTCTTCGTCCCCCTGCTCTCGTTCATGACGCCCATCCCCGCCCTGGCCTGGACCCCCATCGCCGTCATCTGGTTCGGCCTGGGCGATCAAACCGTCATCATCGTTTCGTCCTTCGCGGCCTCCCTGCCGATCACCCAGGCGGTCTGGATGGGCGTGAAGACGGTCAACCCGGTGTGGGTCCGGGCGGCGCAGTCCATGAATGCGAATAAGGTGACGATCTTCCGCACCGTCGTCCTCCCCGGGTCGCTCCCCATGGTGCTGGGCGGGCTGCGCCTCGGCCTGGGGCGCGCCTGGATCGCCATGGTCGGTGCCGAGGCCCTGGCGGGCCTCCGCTGGGGGCTCTCGGCCGCCATCTTCGACTCGGTGGAGTACCTCGACGTGGCCTTCATGATGGTGTCCATCGCCACGCTGGGCCTGGTCGGCTTCATCCTGGGCGAGAAGGTCCTCTTCCAGCCCATCGAGACCCGCACCGTGGTCAAGTGGGGCATGCAGGAGGCCATCGGCGCCCAGGACAAGAAGGCGTAGGAGCGGGGAGAGAAAACGCGGCAATCCGCTTGACACAAACGAAGCTGCGTCAGGTGAATCATTTGGGAGCCCTGCTCGGGCACCCCGCAGAACCGGCGCTACGACCGGGGGAGTTGGTTCGCTCGCCCGCCGCGCAAACCGCCCCACTGCCTAGAATTTTCATTTTCCCTCCCCAGGCATGCGGTTTGTTTTGAGGGTAGAAAAGCTTTGACAACGGGGCGGGAAGAGAGGTCATGTCAACAGGTGTGTAAATGAGGTTCAGGCGGCGGCCTCCCGGGCGTT
>CAYMWZ010000357.1:0-3115 GCA_964394385.1 uncultured Nitrospinaceae bacterium
GCGCGTGTAGCTCAGAGGATAGAGCACCAGCCTCCGGAGCTGGGTGTCGCAGGTTCGACTCCTGCCACGCGCACCAGGAGATCCCAGGGGGCGGCCCGGGCTGCCCCCTTTTTCGTGGGAAAACCTCCCCTCGGCGAACCCCGAAGGAGCGGACGCGCATGTTCCTCCTCAAGAAGACCCTGGCGCCTTTCTTCCTGCCCGTCGCCCTCTGCCTGGAGTTTCTGGCCCTGGGCCTCGTTCTTCTCTGGTTCACCCGCAAGCAGAGGGCGGCCAAGGCCCTCCTCACCGCGGGGGCGCTGCTCCTCGCCGCGTTCAGCCACTCCGGCCTGGCGGACGCCCTCCTGGCCCCGCTCGAGTACCGCTATCCCGCCCTGCTCGACCCCGCCCGGCCGGCCGAGGGCGGCGCCCCGCCCGTCCGCTGGATCCTCGTCCTGGGCGGGGGCCACGCCTTTGACCCCGAACTGCCCGTCACGAGCCGCCTCACGGGCTCCTCCCTGGTGCGCCTGATCGAGGGGATCCGCATCCACCGGCGGCTCCCCGGCAGCAAGCTCATCCTCTTCGGGGGAAGAATCTACGGCCCCGTGAGCGAGGCGGAGAGCATGGCCGAGCTGGCCGCCGAGCTGGGGGTGGACGCGAACGACATCGTCCTGGAATCGAGCTCCTGGGACACCAAGGACCAGGCGGCGATCGCGCCCCGCCTCGTGGGGGAGGAGCGCTTCATCCTCGTCACCTCGGCCGCCCACATGCCGCGCGCGGTGGCCCTCTTCCGCAAGCAGGGGCTCCGCCCCATTCCGGCCCCCACGGGCCATTGGTCGAGCCCGCATCCCTCCCTCGGCCTGGCCGGCTTCTTTCCCACGGCCTCCGTCCTCTGGCGCTCGGAGCGCGCGCTCCACGAATACTTGGGCTCGGCCTGGGCGTGGCTCCGGGGCCAGGCGGACCTTTTTTGATCCCCCTCCGCCGGCAGGAGCGCCAGATGGAAGGCCGCTACATCGACGGCCACAACCACATGCACGCCATGAGCTGGGACGACTGGGAGCTCCTCGGCATGACGGGGATGGCCGGGGCGATCCTCTCCTGCGGGAACCCCCACGTCTACCGCGAGATCTGGGAGCGCCCCCCCGGCCCGGAGGACATCCGCCGCTACTGGGACGGCCCCATCCGGCTGGCGCGCGTCGCGGAGGAGAAGCACTTCATCCGGCTCCGGTGCGCCGTGGGGGTGAGCTCCATGACCCGGGTGAGGGAGTGGGAGAAGCTCGTCGACGCCCTTCCCGGCTACCTGGAGAACCCCCTCGTCGCGGCGCTGGGGGAGGTGGGCCTGGACCCCACCCAATACTTCGGGCTCACCTGGCCCCTGGAGGATCAGGCCCGCTGCCTTGAAGCCCAGGCGAGGGCCGCGGCCCAGGCGCAAAAGCCCCTCATCCTCCACACCCCGACCCCCAAGGAGAGCAAGGATTTTCTGGGGAACGTCGCCGCCCAGGAGCGGGTCTCCCCCCAGGAGCACCGGCTTCACTACCTCAGGCGGGACCTCGAGGCCATCGAGCGGGCCGGCCTGGACCCAAGCCTCCTCGTGGTGGACCACGCGGACGGGACCATCGTCGACTTCATACACGCCGACACCCGGGCCTGGTGCGCGGTCAGCATCGGGAGCGCGCTGCGCCCCATCCGGGCGGAGGAGGTCGCGGAGTGGGTGAAGCGCCACGGGCCGGAGCGCATCCTGCTCAACTCGGACCACCTGGGCTACCGCCCGATCGACATCCTCGCCGTCCCCAAAGCCCTCCGCGCCATGCGGCGCGCCGGCCTCCCCGAGGACCACATCCGGAAGGTGTCGTTCGAGAACGCGAACCGCCTCTTCGGCCTGGGCCTCTGAGGAAGCGAAGGACCTCCCCGTGAACGCGGCTTCCGACCCCTTCGAGTACTTCTTCCGGCTCCCCTGGTCGGACGGGCTCCCCGTGGTGACGCCCACGGCGGAGCGCGTGGCCCGGATGCTGGAGGGGGCGCGCCGGGACCCGGCGGAGGTCATCGGCCCCGTCCCCCCGGCCATGAACGAGGCGACGGTCGGGGGCGTGGCGGCTCACGCCGTCATGGCGGGCTGCCGGCCGGAGTACCTGCCGGTCGTCCTCGGCGCCCTGGAAGCCATGCTGGTGCCGCGCTTCAACCTGGCGGGGATCCAGGCCACCATGTTCACGGGAGGCCCCCTCCTCATCCTGAACGGCCCCTACGCCCGGAAGGTCGGCGTCCACGCGGGCTCGGGCTGCTTCGGCCCCGGCTTCCGGGCGAACGCCACCATCGGCCGCGCCCTGCGCCTCCTCATGATGAACCTGGGCGGGGGGATCCCCGGGGTCTCCGACATGAGCACCTTCGGCAGCCCCTCCAAGTTCACCTACTGCGTGCGCGAGAACGAGGAGGAGAGCCCCTGGCCTCCCCTCTCGGCCGACCTGGGCCACCCGGCGGGCGGGGACGTCCTGACCGTCTTCAACGCAGAGGCCCCGCGCATGGCCATGGACGACGTGAGCGCCGAGCCCGACGGGATCCTGGCCACCATCGCCAGCACCATGTCCACCATGGGCTCGACGAACGCCTACACCCGGGTGAACATGGCGGTCGTCGTGGGGCCCGAGCACGCGCGGACCCTGGCCCGGGGCGGCCTCGCCCGCGCGGACGTCAAGCGCGAGCTCGCCGAGCGCGCCCGGCTCCCCGTGGGCCTCCTCAGGCGGGGCGGGCGCTACCGCGGCCCCGCCCTCTCGCGCTGGCCCGCCTGGGTGGACCACGCGGACGAGGGCTGCATGGTGCCCATGATCCACGAGCCGGAGGACATCCTGCTCCTCGTGGCGGGGGGGATCCCCGGGCCCTCCTCCCTCGTCATCCCGGGGTGGAACACCTCCAGCCAGCCCGTCGCCCTCCGCTACCGGACGGACTGAGGGGGGGGACGCGCACGGCCTGGACGCTCCCGTGCCGCTGGCAAGGGCCCAATAGGAAAAGGTCGGATTTGCCCTTCGACTCGCTTCGCTCGCTCAGGACACCATTCGACACGCCCTGCTCATGCGGCCCTCCGGCCCGCCATGAGCAAGAACGGGGCGGGTGAAGTCTCACCTGCCCCGGTCGCGTCGAATGGTGG
>CAYMWZ010000358.1:0-3109 GCA_964394385.1 uncultured Nitrospinaceae bacterium
CGGAGCTACGAGGAAGACCCCGGTGCCCTCCGCTCCCGGATCGAGGGGTACTTCACCCACGCCGAGGGCCCCGGCCTGCCCCTCTGGAACGGCCTCCCCGGGCGGACCTCGCTCCGGGCCGCGGTGGCCCCCCACATCGACTTCCACCGGGGGGGGCCCACCTTCGCCTGGAGCTACCGCGCGGTGGCCGAGCGCTCCGAGGCCGACCTCTTCGTTGTCCTGGGCACCGTCCACGCGCCCACCCAGGGGCTCTACACCCTCACCCGGAAGCCCTTCGAGACCCCGCTCGGCACCCTGGAGGCGGACCGCGACTTCGCCGACGCCCTCGCGCGCCGCGCCCCGGAGGATCTCTTCCGGGACGAATTCGCCCAGCGGGCCGAGCATTCGATCGAGCTCCAGGCCGTGTTCCTCCAGTACCTCTACGGGGGGCGGCGGCCGATCAAGTTCGTCCCCCTCCTGGTGGGTTCCTTCGGGCCGTTCGTGGCGCAGGGGAAGTCCCCCCGGGGGGACGAGCGGGTGGAGGGGCTCGTCGAGGCGCTCCGGGAGGCCATCCGCGAGAGCGGGGAGGCGGGCCGGCGGGTCTGCCTCTTGGCCAGCGTGGACCTCGCCCACGTGGGGCCGCAGTTCGGCGACCCCGAGCCGGTCGGCGCCGGGCGGCTCGCCGAGGTGGAGCGGGCGGACCGGGCCTCCCTCAACGCCGTGTGCCGGGGGGACGCCGAGGGCTTCTACTGGAGCGTGGCCGCGGACGGGGACAGCCGCAGGGTGTGCGGCCTGGCGCCCGTCTACACCCTGCTGCGCGCCCTGGACGGCTGCGCGGGGGAGGTGCTCCGCTACGGCCAGTGGCCCGACCCGAACGGGACGGTCACCTTCTGCAGCCTGGCGCTGGAGTGACGCCCCGCGCCCGGGCGCGGCTTTCCGACCCATCCCCTGTGGCCTTGTGCGAGCTGACGGAGGAGATCCCGCGTGCTCTATTTGACCGAATCGGATGTCAAAAGCCTCGTCGCCATGCCCGACGTGCTGGAGGTGGTGGATCGGTGCTTCAAGGCTCAGGGGGCCGGCCTCGCGCCCAACCAGCCCAGGCGGCGCATCTTCGTGCCGAAGGGCACCCTCCACGTCATGTCCGGGGGAATCATCGATGAGGGGTTCCTCGGCCTCAAGGCCTACACCACCTTCCCCGGCATCGGGGTGCGCTTCATCCTGCTGCTCTGGGACGCGAACACCGCCGAGCTTCTCGCCCTGATCGAGGCGAACGTCCAGGGCCAGATGCGGACCGGGGCGGCGAGCGGCGTCGCGGCCCGCCACATGGCCCGCGAGGACGCCGCCGAGGCGGGCCTCTTCGGGACGGGGTGGCAGGCCCGCGCCCAGCTCGAGGCGCTCTGCTGCGCGCGCCCGCTCAGGCGGGTCAAGGTCTACAGCCGCAGCCCGGAGAAGCGCGAGAAGTTCATCGCGGCGATGCGGGAGAGGGTCTCCTCCGAGCTCGTCGCGGCCGGCTCGCCGGCCGAGGCGGTCGGGGGCTCCCAGATCGTCTGCACCATCACCACCGCGCGCGAGCCCGTCTTCGACGGGCGGGACCTGGACCCGGGCACCACGGTGATCGCGGCGGGGTCGAACCGCGCCGCCAACCGCGAGGTGGACGACGAGACCTTCCGCCGCGCGGCGGCGGGGCGGATCGTGACGGACGACCTCGAGGGCGCCCGCTTCGAGAGCGGGGACCTGATCCGGGCCGTGGGGGCCAACGTCATCGGCTGGGGGCAGGTGGTGGAGCTCGGGCTCATCGCGGCGGGCAAGGTGCCGGGGCGCGGCTCCCGGGAGGAGATCAACCTCTTCCTCAGCCAGGGGGTGGCCATCGAGGACGTGGCCCTGGGGGCTGAGCTCTACCGCCGGGCCAAGGCGAGGGGGGTGGGCCGGGAGCTGCCGGTCGAGGGGTTCTTCAAGAAGCCCACCTGATCGGCCCCGGGCGCCCCGGGCCCGCCCCCGGCGGAGGGGCTTGAAATCCTCCTCCGGGTTGCGCTATGGTTCTGCCTCTTTTCGGCGCGGCAGGGAGGCGGCGCCCGCTAACCGCTGGAACTTCCGTGGGTTTTTGAGGCCGGGCCATGCGCGACATCGTCCATCTCGAGTGCACGGCGTGCAAGAAGATGCGCTACGCCACGACCAAGAACAAGCGCAAGACGCCGGACCGCCTCGAGTTCAAGAAGTACTGCAAGTTCTGCCGAAAGCACCAGCCCTTCCGGGAGACCAAGTAGATGGCCAAGAAGGCGCTGGCCCACAAGAGGTGCGCGGTGACGGGCCGGAGCGTGGTCTACGGCAACAGCGTGAGCCACTCCAACCGGAAGACCCGCCGGCGCTTCGAGCCCAACCTCCACAGCAAGCGCTTCTGGGTGCCCGAGGAGAAGCGGTGGGTCACCCTCCTCGTCTCGGCCCGGGGCCTCAAGACCATCGCCAAGCGGGGGATCTCGTCCGTCCTGGCCGACCTCCGCCGCCAGGGGGTGAAGTACTAGCCTCTCGCCCCCGCCCGCCCGGGGCGCGCGCCGCATCCCCTGATCGCGAACCACCCCGCATTTCCCGCATGTGATTTTCTGAGCCCATGCCCTAGGCTGTTCTCGGCCGTACCCTCCGCGGACGGGGAGGACGCCCCTCGGCGCCGGGGGGAGGTCCCGCGAGTTTGAGGGGGGTTTGCGGGGCATATATATTCGGCAGATGAGGTTCATCCAGTCGCCGAGGGGAAGAGCGTGGGCCGCGGTGGCAGCCTGTCTTGCGCTCATCTACGCCGCCCTCCCGGTGGGCCTGGCGGGCGCCCGCCTCCTCCGCCGCCACGGGCTCCTCACCCTCACCCTGGCGGCGATCTCCCTGATCTCCCTCTTCGCTCTCCTGGTGGGCAGCCGGAGGCTCCCTCCCGGCTATCTCCGGCTCCAGCTGCGGGTGGCGGCCGGGCTGGGCGGGCTCTCCCTCGCCGCCCTCCCCTTCGCGCAATCCCCCGAGGAGTGGATCCACCTGCCCGAGTACCTCGCCCTGGGGGTCCTGCTGCACGGCGCCCTCCGCCACGACTGGGGGGGGCTGAGGTCATGTCAACAGGTGTGTAAATGAGGTTCAGGCGGCGGCCTCCCGGGCG
>CAYMWZ010000359.1:0-3056 GCA_964394385.1 uncultured Nitrospinaceae bacterium
GCGCTCGATGCAGGTGTCCAGGTGGAGCCGGGCCCACTCGCGCACGCTGAGCATGGCCAGCTCGCGCTCGGCCCAGGTGGCGCGCGGCACGACGGGGAAGCCCACCAGCTGCATGTGGGAGTGATCAAGCGACATGCCGGCGAAGGCGCCGTGGTTCTTGTAGGCGGCGATGGCCCGGACCGAGGGCGTCCGGTAGAATTCGCGCACCCGGCGCTGGAGGAGGGCGAGCACCTCGGCCGCGTGGGCGTCGGGAAGGTCCGCCAGGCCCAGGCAGTGGTCGGGCGAGTCGACGATGACCTCGTGGCGGCCGCCGGCGGCGATGGTGCGGAGGTGGCTGTCCCCCGCCTCGGCGGGGGGGCCGGGGGCGATCGCGGGGAACTTGTTGGGGATCGCCCGGGCCCGCCAGCCGGGCCCGTCGGGGGGAGAGCCCGCCTCCCGGATGGCGTCGGTCTCGGGGGGCGTTTTGCCTTCATTTCCAGGGCAAAACGGGCAATCGGGGTCGGGCTCCGAGGGGGTGGAGAGCCTAAAGGGGTGCTTGTGGGGGCGCTCGCGCCGCTCCGGGGCGACCAGGACCCACCGCTCCATGTAGGGGTCGCGGCGAAGGTCGGGCATGGTCTCTCCAGGGCGGGGCCCGCGCTGAGCCGGCGGCATTGAAGCAGAGGCGGGCCGTGGTGGCAAGAAGAGAGGAAACGAGGCCGGAGCGGGACACGATCGCCGCCCTCTCCTCGGCCCCGGGGCGGGGGGCGGTCGCCCTGGTGCGCCTGAGCGGCCCCCGGGCGAGGGACGTCCTGGAGCGGGTTTTTAGGCCCCGCAAGCGGCGCCCCCGGTTCCCCCCGCGCAGGCTCGTCCTGGGCCGCTTCGTGGACGGCGGGGGGGAGGCCTTTGACGAGGGGATGGCCGCCCTCCTGCCTGCCCCCCGCTCCTTCACCGGGGAGGACATGGCGGAGCTCTACTGCCACGGGGGGCCGGCCGTGATCGAGGCCCTCCTCGCGGCCGCCCGGGAGGCCGGGGCGCGCCCGGCCCAGCCGGGGGAGTTCACGCGCCGGGCCTTCCTCGCCGGGAAGATCGACCTCGTCCAGTCGGAGTCGGTGGCCGACCTCATCTCGGCCGAGACGAGGCGGGCCGCCCGGGCCGCCCTCGTCCAGTTCGAGGGTGGGCTCTCTTCGGCCTTGGAGGCCATCTGGGAGAAGATAGTCGAGGCGGGGGCCCATCTCGAGGCGGCCATCGATTTTCCCGATGAGTTCGAGCCGGGGGCGGGGCCCTCCCTCTCGGGGGGGCCCATGGGGGCGGGGGAGCTGGCGGGCCTCTTTGGGAGGATCGAGGCCGACCTGGGCGCCCTGGAAGCGAGCTACCGGGCTGGCCGGATCCTCAGGGAGGGGGCCCGGGTGGCCATCCTGGGCCGACCGAACGCGGGAAAGTCCACTTTAATCAATCGGTTGCTTGGAGCCGACCGGGCCATCGTGAGCCCCATCCCGGGCACCACCCGGGACACTGTGGAGGAGGTGTGCGACCTGGGGGGGATCCCCGTCCGGCTGATCGACACGGCGGGCCTCCGGGAGACGGGGGATCCGGTCGAGCTGGAGGGCACCGAGCGGGCCCGCCGGGCGGCGGCGGGCGCCGATTTGTGCCTGATTTTGCTCGATGCGGCCGCCGGGCCGGGGGAGCTGGCCTGGGCCCTGGATGAGCGAAGAAAAATCGAATGTCCGAGTCTTCTTCTGGCCAACAAGATTGACCTCCCCGGGGCGGCCCTCCCCTGGCCTGCGGAGGGGGGCGGGCGCGTCCTGGGGATCTCGGCGCTCAAGGGGGAGGGGCTTGAGGCCCTCCGGGAGGCCATCGCGCAGGCCCTCGCGGGGGAGGCGGGGGAGTCCGGGGCCGGGGGCCAGGCCCTCCTGACGCGGGAGCGCCACCGGGATCTCGTGGCCAGGTGCCGCGCGGCCGTCGGGCGGGCCCGCCGGGCGGCAGAGGCGGGCGTCTCGCCCGAGCTCGTGGCTGTGCACCTCACCGAGGCCCAGGGGGCGCTCTCGGATCTCCTGGGGAGGAACTACGGGGAGGCGCTGCTGGATAAGATCTTCTCCACGTTTTGCGTCGGGAAATGAATCGCGGCACGATGCGCCGCCCGAGAGAGCCGCGCATTCGTTTCATTAATAAAAGGAATGCGAGATGAGGTTTGACTACGATGTCATCGTGGTTGGCGCGGGCCACGCAGGCTGCGAGGCGGCTCTCGCCGCGGCGCGGATGGGGGCGCGGACGCTTCTCCTGACGATGAACCTCGACACGGTTGCGCTCATGTCGTGCAACCCCGCCATCGGCGGGCTCGCCAAGGGCGTCCTCGTGCGCGAGATCGACGCCCTGGGGGGCGAGATGGCCCGCGCCACCGACGCGACGGGGATCCAGTTCCGGATGCTCAACACCAAGAAGGGCCCCGCCGTCCAGGCGCTCCGGGCCCAGGCGGACAAGCAGGCCTACCGCCTCTACATGAAGCGCGCCGTGGAGCGCCAGCCGGGCCTCGACGTGAAGCAGGGCATGCTGCGAAGGCTCCTCGTCGAGGAGGGCCGGGCCGCGGGCCTGGAGACCCTCCTGCGCGAGGAGTTCCGGGCGCGGGCGGTGGTCCTGACGCCGGGCACCTTCACCCGGGGGCTCCTCCACTACGGCGACCGCAAGATCGAGGGCGGCCGGGCGGGAGAGGGGGCGGGCCACGGATTGACCGAGCAGCTCCTGGCGCTCGGGTTCCGGGTGGGGCGCCTCAAGACGGGTACGCCTCCCCGCCTGGACGGGAAGACGATCGACTTCGCCTCCCTCCCCGCCCAGCCGGGGGACGAGCCGCCCCTTCCCTTTTCCTACCGGACGCGCGCCATCGGGCAGGCGCAGATGCCCTGCTGGATCACCCACACCAACGGGCGCACGCACGACCTCATCCGGAGAAACCTCGACCGCGCCCCCATGTACAACGGCCAGATCGAGGGAATCGGGGTGCGCTACTGCCCCAGCATCGAGGACAAGGTGATGCGCTTCGCCGAGAAGGAGGCGCACCAGATCTTCCTCGAGCCCGAGGGGCG
>CAYMWZ010000360.1:0-3053 GCA_964394385.1 uncultured Nitrospinaceae bacterium
AAGCCCCGCCGAGACGCCAAAGGCGAGCCGCGCCCCCGCGACGGCCCGGGCCCGCCGGAGGGGCAAGACGTCCTGGCCCAGGTGCGCCCCCTCCGCCCCGCAGGCCAGGGCCACGTCCACCCGGTCGTTCACCGTGAAGGCGCAGCCCGAGCCCTCCAGGGCGGCGCGCACCTCATCGGCCAGGCGGAGGAGCTCCCCCCCGGCGGCGCCCTTCTCCCGGAGCTGGACGATGGTCGCCCCCCCCGTCGCCGCTGCCCGGGCGGCGTCGGCGAGCGGCATCCCCGAGGCCCGGGCGAGGATCTGCCGGTCCGTGATGACGATCAGGGTGGGATCGAGGCGCATCCCCTGCCTCAACTCGCCGCCCCCCCGCCCGGCCCCGGCGGCCGGCTTGTTGGGGGGCGCAGCCGCTTTTAAAATCGTACCAGCTTTCCTTTCCTTTCTTGAAGGCGCCTCCCCGTGACGGACCCCTCCCCCCCCTCCCCCATCGGCCCGCCGCCAGGCGAGAGGGAGAGCGTGCGCTCCTTCGTCTGGGAGTGGCGGCTCGCCGCCCCGCCCGAGCGCCTCTGGCCCCTCGTCTCCGACACCGACCGCCTGAACCGGATGGCGGGGCTTCCGGCGGTCCGGTTCCGCTTCGAGCCGCGCCCCTCCGGCGGCTCGGAGCGCTTCGCCGAGATCCGCCTCCTGGGCGTCTTCCCCATCCGCTACCGCGAGCTGCCCTTCGAGTGGGTGGAGAACCGCCGCTATTCCGCCCGGCGGGAGTTCCCGGGCGGGCCCCTCCGCTGGTATGCGGTGACGGCGGAGCTCTTCCCCGACGGCGCCGGCAGCCGCCTCGTCCAGACGGCCACCTTCTCCCTCCGCTGGCGCCTCCTCGCCCCCCTCCTCCGCCTCGCGGCGCGGAGGGCGAAGAAGGCCCTCGACAAGCTCTACGCCCGCGTCGAGAGGGAGGCGGCCCGCCCCGGCGGCCCGCCCCCGCCGGGCCAGGGGGCGCCCTCCACCGAGGAGAAGGCGCTCGCCCTCCTCGATCGGGCGGAGCCCCCCGTGGACCGGAGGCTCCTCGCCCTCCTCGCCCGCCACATCGCGACCGCCGAGGAGAGCGAGCTGCGCTTCATCCGCCCCTTCGCGCTCGCGCGCCGGCTCGATTGGCCGAGGCGCGAGGTGCTCGCCGCCTGCCTCTCGGCGGTCAAGGCGGGGGCGCTCGACCTGACGTGGAACCTCATCTGCCCCCACTGCCGGGGCGCGAAGAAGCAGGCCTCCTCCCTCGCCGAGGTCACCTCGGAGGCCTACTGCGACGCGTGCAACATCCGCTACGAGGTGCAGTTCGACCGCTCCCTCGAGGCCACCTTCTCCCCGGCCCCGGCCCTCCGCCGGGTGCCCGAGGAGATCTACTGCATCGGAGGGCCCCAAAACACGCCCCACGTCGTCCAGCAGACCATCGTCCCCGGCGGAGCCGCCCGCGCGGAGCAGCTGCTCCTCGCGCCGGGCGCCTACCGCGTCCGCTGCACGAAGAGCCCCCTCTACGCGGGGCTCCGCGCGGAGCCGGACGCCCGGCGGGCGGAGGGGGGCGCCTTCGAGGTGGCGGTCTCCGCCGAGGGGCTCGCCCCGGCCTCCATCGCGGTCCCCGCCGGGAGGGTCGAGGCGCGCTACCGCAACCAGACCGCCGAGGAGGCGCTCTTCATCCTGGAGCGGACGGCCTGGGCCGACGACGCCGCGACGGCGCTGGACGTGGCCTTCTTCGACCACTTCCGGCGCCTGTTCGGGCCGGACGCCCTGCGGCCCGGCGAGCGCATCGCGGTCAACAACGTGGCCCTCCTCTTCACGGACCTCAAGGACTCGACCGCGATGTACGAGTCCATCGGCGACGCCGTCGCCTACGGGCGCGTGCGGGATCACTTCGAGATCCTGGAGGAGGCCATCCGGGCGGTCGGCGGGGGGCTCGTGAAGACCATCGGGGACGCCGTCATGGCCTCCTTCCGGAGCGCCGAGGACGCCGTGCGGGCGGCCTTCGCCATGCACGAGGGGATCGCCCGCTTCAACGCGCGCTCGGGCCGGGAGCCGCTGGTGCTCAAGATGGGGCTCCACGCGGGCCACGCCATCGCCGTCAACCTGAACGACCGGCTCGACTTCTTCGGGAGGATGGTGAACATCGCGGCCCGGGCGCAGGAGGCGAGCCGGGGAGGGGACGTCATCCTCACCCAGGCCGTCTTCGAGCAGGCGACCGTCGCCCGCCTCCTCGCCGAGACGCCCCACCGGACGGAAGCCCTCACCCTCCGCCTCAGGGGGGTGGCCGGGGAGTTCCCCGTCCGCCGGGTCTGGCCCTCCCCGGGATGAGGAGGGCGGCCGAGCCTCCTAGTAGGGGAGCCGGGCGCGCGAGGCGGAGGGCTTGGCCGCGAGGAGGCGCTCGAGGAGGGCGGCGGCCTCCTGGCCCTCCCAGTCCACGCTCCCGATCGCCCAGGCGGCGAGCCTGAGGTCCCGCCCGAGGAGATAGAGGGTGGGCACGAAGCGCACGTTGTGGGTGGTCCGCGAGGCGAAGCCCTGGTCGTGGAGGACGGGATAGCCGAGCTTCCTCTCCTCGACCCAGCGCCGGACGAAATCCGCCCCCGCCTGGTCGATCGAGACCGCCACCACGGTGAAGCCCCGCTCCTTGTACTTCTCGTAGAGGCGCGCGATCTTGGGCATCTCCTCGTGGCAGAGGGGGCACCAGGTGGCGAAGAAGGCGAGGAGGACCACCTTCCCCCGCGCGTCGGCCAGGCGCCTCACCTTCCCCGCGAGGTCCGGGAAGGCGAAATCCCGGGGCGCCTCCGCCCCCTCGGGGGCGATCTGGAGGGCGTTGAAGCGGGGGGCCCCCTCCGCCCCCCCCGCCCAAAGAGACGCCAAGAGAAGGCCCGCGGCCAGCCCCCCCGCCAAGCGATGGAATTCCCGGGCGCGCACGTTGTTCCCCCTATTCGCGGCAGCCAAGAGACTAAAGACCCTCATAAGGGAGAACGCCTCCCCGGCCGAAATATTCGGGCTTTTCCCGCCCCCCCCCCATCCCCCCCCCAGGAGGAAGCGCCCCC
>CAYMWZ010000361.1:0-3030 GCA_964394385.1 uncultured Nitrospinaceae bacterium
GTGGGCGGGGCTAGACACTTCGCCGGTGGGTTCGACTCCCACGCGCTCCCGCCAAAAATCAGCGGGCTGCGGGGAGGATCCGGGAGGCTCCCTCCCCGTTCCCCGCGGCGGCCGGCGCCGGCTTCTCCCGCTCGACGCGCACGGCGCAGAACTTGAGCTCGGGCTGCTGGGAGACGGGGTCGAGGGCCGGGTTTGTGACGCGGTTCACGTTCGTCTCGGCGTGGTAGAGCTCCCCCCAGTGGAAGGGCATGAAGAGGAGCCCCTTGCGGATCGTCTTGGTGAGCCGGGCGCGCCCCCAGGCCCTCCCCCGCCGGCTGCGGAGATGAATCCACTCCCCCTCCTGGACGCCCTGGCGCTCGGCGTCCTCCGGGTGGATCTCGACGAAGGGCTCGGGCTCCTGCGCGACCAGCCGGCGCACCTTGCCCGTCCGGGTGCGGGTGTGCCATTGGCTCGCCACGCGCCCCGTCGTGAGCCCGAGGGGAAAGGCCAGATCCGCCCCCTCCGCGGGCGGGCGGTGGGCCGGGAGGGCGAACCGCGCCCGGCCCGACTTCGTTGAGAAGCCGCCCTTGACGTAGCGCCGCTCCGTGCCGGGGTGCTGGGGATGGGGGCAGGGCCACCGCCGCCCCGCGCCGGCTACCTGCCCGGTCCCTCCCGGGCGTAGAGGACAAAACCCATGGGGGGGAGGGGAAGGGCGACCTCCCCCTTCGACTGAACCCGCTCGGGGGCCCGGCTCCCCGGCCCGCCCCAGCGCGCCTCGGCTGAATCCAGCCGCTTGTGCCAGCTCCCCTCCGGAAGCGGAAACGGGATCACCGCCTCCGTCTCGCCAAAGTGGAAGGCGGCGGCCACCTCCTCGCCTTCGCTCGACCGGCGGAGGAGAAGGGCCCTCCCGCCTCCGAGCGCCTTGGCCCCGGTGCCCTTCTTGCTCAGGTGCGCGAGCACCGGCGAGCTCCGCCGCAGGCGGATCAGTTCCTTGTAAAACGCCCGGAGCGCCCGTCCCCTCCCCTCCCGGGCGAGCGAATGCTGGAGCCTGGAGCGGAGAAAGGTGTCCTCCGCCTGGGGGTCCGGAGGCTCGCCCCGCCAGCCGAAGGCCCCAAACTCCTCCCGCCGCCCGCGCCGCACGGCCTCGATGAGCCCGGGGTCCGAGTGGCTCACGAAGTAGAGGAAGGGCGCCGTCTCGCCATGCTCCTCCCCCATGAACAGCAGGGGAATGTAGGGAGAGAGAAGCACGAGACCCGCCGCGAGCTTCAGCCCCTCGAAGGGGACGAGCTGGCTCAGGCGCTCCCCCTGCATGCGGTTCCCCACCTGGTCGTGGTTCTGGGCGAAGACGACGTGCCGCCGCGCGGGAACCCGCTCCGAGGACCTTCCGTGGCTGCGCCTGCGGTAGATGGAGTGCTGGCCCGAGTAGACGAACCCCTCCCGGAAGGATTTGACGAGGTCGTCCAGCCCCGCGAAGTCGGCGTAGTAGCCGCCCCGCTCCCCCGTGAACAGGACGTGGAGGGCGTGGTGGAAGTCATCGGTCCAGACGGCGTCGAGGCCCAAGCCTCCCTCCTCGCGGGGGAGCACCAGGCGCGGGTCGTTCTGGTCGCTCTCGGGCATCAGATACACCCTCCGGCCCAGCGCCTCCCCCTTCCGGTGGACGGCCTCTCCCAGCTCCTCCAAGAAAGAGAGGGGCGAGGTGTCCAGGATGGCGTGGACGGCGTCCAGGCGCAGCGCGTCGAAATGGAACTCCGTGATCCAGTACAAGGCGTTCTCGATGAAGAAGCGCCGGGCCTTGTCGCTCGACGGCCCGTCGAAGTTCAGCGCGGGCCCCCAGGGGGTGCGGTAGCGATCGGTGAAATAGGGGGCGAAATCCCCCAGGTAGTTCCCCTCCGGCCCCAGGTGGTTGTAGACGACGTCGAGGACGGCGGCGAGGCCCCGCCGGTGGCAGGCGTCGACCAGCCGCTTCAGGCCCGCGGGGCCGCCGTAGGAGGTCTGAACGGCGAAGGGAAAGGCGCCGTCGTATCCCCAGTTGCGGCTCCCCGGGAACTGGGCGACGGGCATGAGCTCGACGGCGGTGACGCCCAGCTCCTTGAGCCCCTCCAGATGGGGGATGAGGGCGTCGAAGGTGCCCTCCGGGGTGTAGGCGCCGACGTGGAGCTCGTAGAGGATGTGCTCCTCGAGCGCCAAGCCCCGCCAGCCCTCATCTCCCCACGGAAAGGCCGGGTCCACCACCTCGGAGGGGCCGTGGACCCCCTGGGGCTGGTGGCGCGAGGCGGGGTCGGGCCGCTCCTTCTGGCCGTCCAGCCGATAGAGATAGAGGCTGCCGGGCGCCACCCCCTCGGCCAGGGCGCGATGGTAGCCCCGGCCCTCCGGAGCGAGCGGGATGAGGCGCTCCGCCGGCGCCACGATGCGGACCTCGACCCGCTCGGCGCGGGGGGCCCAGACCCGGAAGGCGCACCGCCCCCCGCCCAGGCAGACCGCCCCGAGGCCCTCCCCTCCGCTCAATCGGGCTAGGCTCCTCGCCGGAAGAAGAGGACGGCGAGGGGCGGCAGCGTGATCTCGAGCGAATGCGGCCGGCCGTGAGAGGGCGTGGCGTCCGCCTCGCGCCCGCCCAAATTGCCCACCCCGCTCCCGCCAAAAAACTCCGCGTCGCTGTTGGCGATCTCGCGCCAGAAGCCGCCCTCGGGGACCCCCACGCGATACCCCAGGCGGGGGACGGGGGTGAAGTTGCCCACGACGAGGACGGGGGGATGGCCGCCCGCCCCCCGCCGGAGGAAGCTGAGGACGCTCTGCTGGCTGTCGCTCCCGTCGATCCACTCGAAGCCGGCGGGCTCAAAGTCCCGGGAGTGAAGGGCGGGCTCCTCCCGGTAGATGCGGTTCAGGACCGCCACCCAGCGGGCGAGGCCCGCATGGGGGGGGAACTCCAGGAGGTGCCAGTCCAGGCTGTCGTCGTGGTTCCACTCCCGCCACTGGCCAAGCTCCCCGCCCATGAAAAGGAGCTTCTTGCCGGGATTCGCGTACATCAGCCCGAAGAGCGCCCTCAGGTTGGCG
>CAYMWZ010000362.1:0-3026 GCA_964394385.1 uncultured Nitrospinaceae bacterium
CGCGTCACCTACAACGCGGGGACCAACACCAACAAGTTCCAGGTCGTCTCCCAGACGACGGGGGGCGAGCGGACGATCACCACTCCCTCCAGCTCGACCGCCTTCACGATCCCGGGCAGCTCGGTGGTGGTGACCGAGGCCAGCGCCGGGGTCCTCGGGCTCACAAACCTGGCCGCCCCCGTGCGGCTCGACGGCTCGGGCCAGTTCCTGGTGAGCGATCCCTCGAACCTGGCCAGCTCGAACTTCTCCACCTCGATCGTGCTCTTCGACAGCCTGGGCTCCCCGCACTCGCTCAACATCTTCTTCCGCAAGATCGGGGAGAACATCTGGGAGTTCAATGGGGCCATGCTGGGGAAGGACCTGGTGGGGCCGACCTCCGACACGGCCAACGAGCAGGTGCTCTACGGCCGGCTCTGGTTCAGCAATACGGGAGGCCTCGACCTCGAGGACAAGTTCACCGGGGCCCTCATCAACGGGGTAACCTTCCCCAAGGCGAACGTCTTCAACTTCTCGGGCGGCGCCAAGCAAAGCCAGGTGGTGGACTTCGACTTCGGGACCTCGATCACCACCGACTCCTCCCAGGCCGGGGGCCTGGACGGCGTCACACAGTTCGCCGGGACTTCCGCGGTCATCAACCAGCTCCAGGACGGCTTCACGACGGGGACGCTCATCGCCATCTCCGTCAACCGCAACGGGAACATCACGGGCCAGTTCACCAACGGGCAGACGCGGGACCTGGCCCGG
Organism: uncultured Nitrospinaceae bacterium; assembly: GCA_964394385.1. Taxonomy (GTDB): domain Bacteria; phylum UBA8248; class UBA8248; order UBA8248; family UBA8248; genus CAYMWZ01. The sequence goes on from CAYMWZ010000362.1 coordinate 745, forward strand.
ATCATCCTGGCCAACTTCAACGCGCCCCAGGGGCTCTCCAACCGAGGCAACGGCCTCTTCGCCGAGGCGCAGCAGTCGGGCCAGCCCATCCTGGGGCAGGCCACGACGGCGGGGTTCGGCTCCGTCCTGGCGAACTCGGTCGAGATCTCCAACGTGGACATCGCCGAGGAGTTCGTGCGCCTCATCCGCGACCAGCAGGCCTTTCAGGCGAACGCGCGGGTCATCTCGAGCACCCAGGAGCTCTTGACCGAGGTCGTCAACCTCACGCGGTAGCCCGGGGCTCCCGGGCCCCCGCGGGCGGTCGGGCCGCCGCTTCCTCGGATGGGGAGGCGGCGGCGCTTTTTTCGCGGCGGCGCGGGTCGGGTCGGGAGAATTCGTTGACACGCCCGAATCAAAATGCGATAGCATTCCGATTGCCCGGGAGATGGAATCGCTCAACCGGCCCGGCGCCGGGCGGCGGCCTGGAGGCGGGGGAGCGCGCTCTTTGGGCCGGGGGCGCTCGCGCGCGGGCCGGGGGGAGAGGCCGAAGGCATGGATCTCGCAACCCTTTTGGGGATTGTTTCGGCCTTCGGGCTCGTCTTTTATGCCATTCTTTCGAGCAGCGGCCTGGGGATTTTCGTCGACATCCCCTCCGTCTTCATCGTCTTCGGCGGCACGTTCGGCGTCACCTTGATCACCTATCCCCTGGGGGACGTCCTGCGGGTGATGAAGGTGATCATGAACGTCTTCTTCGTGCGGACGAGCGACCCGGGCGGGGTGATCCCCCGCCTCGTCGAGTTCGCGGGCAGGGCGCGGCGCGACGGGATCCTCGCCCTGGAGTCGGTGGCCAAGAACGCCGCCGATCCGTTCCTGGCCAAGGGGATCCAGCTCGCGGTGGACGGCCTCGACCCCCGGGCGATTTCGACCATCCTCGACACGGAGCTTCAGTACCTCCAGGAGCGCCACGGCAAGGGCGCGGAGGTGTTCAGCGCGATGGGCACGATCTCCCCGGCCATGGGCCTGATCGGGACCCTGGTGGGGCTCGTCCAGATGCTCCAGAACCTCTCCGACCCCTCCGCCATCGGGCCCGCCATGGCGGTGGCCCTCCTGACGACCTTCTACGGCGCGATCCTGGCCAACATGGTGTTCCTGCCCATCTCCGGGAAGCTCAAGGCGCGCCACAAGGAGGAGATTTTGGGCAAGCAGTTGACGCTCGAGGGGATCCTCTCCATCTCGAACGGCGACAACCCCCGCACGCTCGAGCAGAAGCTGCACTCCTTCGTTCCGCCCGAGCTGCGCAAATCGGCCTTTAAGGAGTAAGGCCGCCTTCCCCCGGAGCGGGAAAACGTGGCCGAAGAGTTCGAGCTTCAGCAAGAAGAAGAAACGGGCAGGCGCGGAAGAGCGAAGAAGGAAGATGCGCCTCCCAACACCAGTGTCCTCCTCATGGCGGCGCTGGCCATCCTCCTGCTGGCCTTCTTCATCCTCCTGTTCGCCATGTCCACCACCGACTCCAAGAAGCGGCGCGCGGCGCTGGGCTCGGTGGCGGGCACCTTTGGCGTCTTGGAGGGAGCGGGCGGAGGCGTCCTGCCGAGAGAAGCCCTCACCGCGGGCGGCCCAGAGGCCCAGCGGGCGCGGTTCGAGGCCTCCCTCACGCTCTTCCAGGATTTCGTCAAGGCCAAGGGGATGGAGAAGGAGGCCTCGCTGGAGGGCTCCTACAAGGGGTTCACGATATCCCTCTCCTCCGAGCTCCTCTTTACGGCCGGGGGGGCCGAGCTCAATCCCAAGAGCTATCATTTTCTCGACACGGTGAAGTTCATCGTGGCCGACGGGCAGGAGAAATTCCGCATCCGGATCGAAGGCCACACGGACGATCAGCCCGTCCGGGGCGAGCGCTTCGCCAGCAACTGGGAGCTCTCCGTGGCCCGCGCCATGGCCGTCCTGCGCTACTTCTTGCGCGACAGCGGCATCGGCGGCACGAAGCTTGAGGCGGCGGGCTTTGCCGAATTCCAGCCCAGGTTCCCGAACACCAGCCCGGAGAACCGCGCCCGCAACCGGCGCGTGGATTTCACCTTCCTCGTGAAGGACCCCCCCCGGGACCTCGATCCCCGCAAGGCGATCGAGGTCGAGGGGTTCAGGTTCAGCTTCTGAGGAGAGGGTCATGAGCAGCGACGGCCCCGACCCGAACGCCTGGCTGGTCACCTTCGGCGACCTCATCACCCTGCTGCTGACCTTCTTCGTCCTTTTGATCTCGATGAGCTCGACGGACAAGAAGAGGGTGGAGGACTCCTTTTCCCATTTTACGG
>CAYMWZ010000363.1:0-2978 GCA_964394385.1 uncultured Nitrospinaceae bacterium
TCGGCCCGACCATGGTTGCCTTCGCGCACTGGTGGGATGCTTTTCGAGGCTGGACAACCTCACCGGCACGCTCGATCGAGTTGGCCGCCGAGTGGGCCGAACGGGCGCTGGCGATGGAAGACTGGGACGGCCAGGCCCACTTCGTCATGGCGCATATCCACCTGCTCCGGCGCAAGCACGACAGCGCCCTCGAAATGGCCGAGCAGGCGGTCGCGTTGCGCCCGAACTGCGCGAACGCCAACCCCCTCCTGGGGAACATCCTCTACTACTGCGGCCGGCCCGGAGATGCGGCCGACCGCATGCGGCAGGCGATGCGCCTGACACCCGTCCACGGGGCCTGGTTCAATGTGGTCCTTGCCGCGAGCTACAAGGAGATCCGCCGGTGGGACGAGGCGACCGCGACGGCCAAGGAGGCGATGCGCATCAAGCCCGATGACATCGACGCGCGACTGGTGCTGATCGAGGTCTGCCGAGCTACCGGAAACGAGGGCTTGGCGCGCGAGCTTGCGCAAGAGGTGTCAGGGCTACAGCCCGACTTTTCGGTGTCCAAATGGGCAGAGACGCAGCCTTACAGGGATCCTGCGGTGCTCGAACGCATCGTTGCGACCCTCGGAGCAGCGGGACTCGCTGCGTAACGCAAGTGGCACCGTATTCGGCATTGACGAATCCCTGCAAACCACCAACAGTGTGACGAGGCGACGTCAAACGGGGCGACAACGCCAGAGTTCTCAACAGCGACCAATAACGGAATCGATTATATGATTCCGTGAAAGCGGGCCCCTCCCCCCACCACATCCCCCTCATCCACCAGCATCAGGTACGGCTCGCCGAACTGGCGGGGGCTCGCGAGGTCCCAGTCCTCATCGGCGTCTGCGGGCATGAGGCGCACCCCCCAGTCCCCGCCATAGACCAGGTGGACGGCGCCTCCCCCCGAGTCCGAGACCGGGACATGGAGCGCCGGGCAGGGGGAGCCTCCCCCCGCGCTCGACCAGCCGGTGACGCGGTAGACCCCCTCGGGGCGTCCGGGCTCGGCCAGGCGCACCCGCGAGACGGGGCGGGGGGCGGCCAGCGCCTCGTAGGCCATGGCCGGCATCCGGGGGCAGTTCGCGTTCTCGTCCACTTCGAGGATGATCGTCTCGGCCACCGCGGGATCTCCCCTCCTCAGCCAAGGGCCACCCCTCCCCCTCCGGGGGAGGGCCGGGGTGGGGGAATGATTCGTCCTCCCTCCCCCCAACCCCCTCCCGCCTGCGGACAGGAGCGCCCTTCGGCGCGCAGGCCCGGAGGGAGGGGGAGAAGGCACGCGGTGCCCACTACACGTCCCCGGCCGGCCTCCCCCCCTCGTCCCGGGGGGCCGGGTCGGCCACGGCGCCCGCCGCGTAGAGGGATTCGATCTTGGCCGCATCGTAGCCGAGGAGGCCGGAGAGGATCTCGCGGGTGTGCTGGCCGTGGAGGGGGGGAGCGGACTGGACGGCGCCGGGGGTGCCTGAGAGCTTGAGGGGGAGGCCGGTGACCTTCCACTGGCCGAGGAGGGGGTGCTCGGTCTCGACCACCATCCCGCGCGCCCGCACGTGGGGGTCCTCCAGGACCTCTCCCACGTCGTGGACGGGCCCGCAGGGGATCCCCCTGGCCTCGAGGAGCCTCAGCCACTCGGCCGCGGTCCTCTGGGCCAGGCGCGCCTCGAGGAGGGGGATGAGGAACCCGCGGTTCTTGGCGCGGCGGGGGAGGTCCGAGAAGCGCGGGTCCGCCGCCAGGGCCGGCTCCCCCAGGACCTCGCAGAGGGCGCGCCAGAACTTCTCGGTCGCGGTGCCGACCACGATCGCCTTGTCCTTCGCCCGGAGCGCCTGGTAGGGCACCACCTGCCCGTGGGCCGAGCCCCACCTCCCCGCCACCTGGCCCTCCATGAAGTAGTTCCCGGCCAGGTTCGCGAGGAGGGCCACGCTCCCGTCCAGGAGGGCGACGTCCAGGCGCTGGCCCCGGCCCGTCCGCTCGCGGGCGAGGAGCGCGCTCACGGCGCCGAAGGCGGCCCACATGCCCGCCGCGAGGTCGCTGACGGGCACCCCCACCTTGCAGGGCCCGCCCCCGGGCTCCCCCGTCGCGCTCATGATCCCGCTCATGGCCTGGGCCACGAGGTCGAAGCCCGCCCGGTCGCGGTAGGGGCCGTCCTGGCCGAAGCCCGAGATGGAGACGTAGACGAGGCGGGGGTTCGCGGCCGAGAGCGCCTCCCAACCCACCCCCAGGCGGCCGGCGACGCCGGGCCGGTAGTTCTCGACCAGGACGTCCGCGCGAGCGGCCAGGGCGCGCGCCACCTCCCGGCCCGCCTCGCGCTTGAGGTCCACGACGATGCTCTTCTTGCCCCGGTTCACGCTCAGGAAGTAGGCGCTCTCCCCCCGCCGGAAGGGAGGCCCCCAGAGGCGGGTGTCGTCCCCCGCGCCGGGGGGCTCCACCTTGATGACCTCGGCCCCCATGTCGGAGAGCATGGCGGTGCAGTAGGGGCCGGCCAGGATGCGCGAGAGGTCCAGCACCCGGACGCCCAAGAGGGGACCCTGCGCGGGCATCGTCTCTCCTCGCCGGTTTGAAGGAGCCGAAGGTGGGGTTGCGGACGGATGGAATGTGGAGCGCCCGCGGAGGGCTGTCAAGGAAGCGGAGCGCCCGGCTCAAGGCAAAAAAAAAACGGCCATCTCGCATGGCCGGACGGGCGCCCGCCCTCAGGCGGTGATGTCCACCACGCTGCCCCGGCCGTTTCCCCGCATGAGGATGGGCTCCAGGGCCTTATCGTCCAGCGCCTGCGCGACCGCGGGCGAGGGGGCGAGCTGGACCTCCTGGCCGCTCGCCTGCCTCGCGATGGTCACCGAGGAGAGGGGGAACTTCCGCGCCACCTCCTGGCCCGAGGGCGCGATGGGAAGAGGCTTGCCCTCGGCGCTCCCGCCGAGGCCCGCCTGGGCCTGGCGCCCCCGCCCCCCGGAAGGGGGCGGGCTGGC
>CAYMWZ010000364.1:0-2952 GCA_964394385.1 uncultured Nitrospinaceae bacterium
AGCGTCAGGAGGAAGGCCGCCCGCCCCCGCGAGAGCCTCTCCAGGAGGAAGCGGCTGCGCCGGCGCAGCGTCTCGGCCAGGACGATCGCCAAAAGCACCAGCAGCCAGACGGGCGCGCCGCCGGGCCAGTGGAGCGTTCCCCAGTCCATGGGCCTACCCCTGGTTCAGACGGCGCTGGATGAAGGGATGGTGGATCAGATCGTGCTTGTAGTTGCCAGTCATCGCGTAGAGGGCGATGTTCACTCCAAGATGAAAGGCGGCCCTTCGCTGCGGCTCCCCGCCGGGAGAGCACTCCTCGGCCCAGTTGCCGTCCGGACGGCGGGCCCACGCACCCCCCAGGTCGTTCCGGCAATAGATGACGGGGGTGAAGATGCCCATCTGAACACCCTCCACGTCTTGGCTTTCCGCCTGCCGCCCGCCGATGGTGCGGATAAGGTAATAACTGCGGAAGACGGCGTGGTCCCGGGGGAGGGGCTCGAGCGGCTGGCGGGGAAAGAGCCGCTCGATCAGGGCGCGGGCCACCCGGCCGAATCCCTCATTCTGCAGGCCCAGCCCGTCGTCGACCAGCATGAAGCCGCCATAGGTGAGATGCCGGCGGAGTTTTTCGATCTCCTTCTCCCCCGGCATCTCGAACTCGTAGCGGCCCGAGAGATAGAGGAAGGGATGCTCGAACAGATCCTGTCTCGGAAGATCGATGGGGACCGCGTCCTGGGCGGCGTCGATGCTCGTGCGCCTGCGGACCTCATCGAGGAAGGAAGCCATCGCGGAGGGGTACTCCTGCCATCGCCCGCCCGCGTAGCGAATGTGGCCGGGGAACAGCTCCGGCGGCGGATTGTTCGGCTGCTCCTCAGGGGAAAGATCAGTGCCCGGGGCATTCTGGGAGAAGCCGGGGCGGGGGAAACCCAGCGCCCCCGCCGCGACGCCCGCCGCCAACCCCAAAAACGCTCTGCGGCCAATCGCCTTGTCAGGGAATTTCGGCATTGGGCATGACCATGTAGACCGTGGGGGGCGGCAGGCGGCGCGATGAGAGCACGATCTCGTCGGAGGGAGGGCGAACCATCTTGTCGATTCCCTCGGCCCGAAGGGCCGCCCCAAACTGGACGGGAAGCTCAGGGCCGAAGTAGTGCATGGGAATGACGATGTTGGGCCCGATCCGCTTGACGACCTTGGCGGCTATCTCATGGGGAACCGTGAAGGAGCCGTCAATGGGGATAAGCAACACGTGGATCTTCCCCAGCGAGCGAATCTGGTCCATCGACGGGCCGAAGCGGGCGTTGCCGAAGTGGGCGATGCAGATGCCGGCCGATTGAAACACGAAGATCGTGTTCACGACGAAGGGGTTGCCCCCCTCCCCCCCCACTTGCGGGAATGCGGCGACCCTCAGCCCCCGGAAGGTGCGGTCGATGGGGTTGGGCCTTCCCTCCGCCGTGACGCCATACAAGACGGTGGTCTTGCCCTCATAGGGGCCGGTCTGGGAGTGGGTCTCATGAAAATTGCTGACCGTGACCGCATCGGGCAGGGGGGTCACCGTCGGCGTGGCGTAGGGATCCATGAGCGCCCGGCCACCCCCGGGGTCGGTGACGAGGAAGCTCGAATGAGCCAGGTAGCGCAGGCGCACACTCGACCCCTCGGGGACGGGGGCCGAGACCGGGGTCCACGAGACGGGGGTGAAGCGGCCGTCCCGCCGGACGACGCCGGGCTTGCACACGGCGGTGGGCTCGGCAGCGAGCGCGCTCCCCCACAGGGAGGCCAAGAGGGAAAGCGCGAGGCAGCAAACCCCAACCAGGATGGGCCAAAACGGAGGCCTGCCCCCTGCTCCTCCTCGGAACTCCATCGGAACCGGCTGCCCCACTGGCAACCCCACTCAGGCGGCGAAACCCACCGGATATTGTACCCGGTAGGGGGAGAAAAAGCACCCGGCGGCGCCGATTTAACGCGCATTTAACAAACAAACCCGGGGTCTATCCTGTTCCTCTCCCCAGGGAGAGGGCCGCGCAATTCTCCCTCGCTCGCCGGAAGAAGGAAACGGCGGGACCGGCCTCACCCCCCCCGGCCGGCCAAAAAGCCTTCCTTTTGCGCCAAAATCCCCTCCGATTGGACAGAACGCACCTCGGCTGAGTAGGATCCCTCGATCATCGCGATCCCACGGGAGGCATTTCCGCCCCATGACGCCTCGCCTGAACCCTCCGTTCGAGAGCCCGCCCAGGCTCGCCGCCCTCACCACCCTTCAGCGGAAGGAGGGCTACCTCTCCCCGGACGCCCTCGTCCGCTTGGCCGGAAAACTCGGCGTCCCCGCCCATGAGCTCCACGGCCTGGCGAGCTTTTTCCCCCACTTCCACTTCGAGCCGCCCTCCGAGCCCGAGCTTCAAATCTGCCGGGACCTCTCCTGCGCCCTGGCCGGAGGAGGCGAACTTCTCGCGGAGGCTCCCGCCCTCGCCCGCCGGGCCGGGCTCCCCCGCTGCCGCCCCCGGGCGTGCCCGTGTCTCGGCCACTGCGACGCCGCCCCCGCCGCCGCGATCGGGGGGCGCATCCACACCCGCCTCACGGCTGCGGCCCTCCTCGATCACCTCCGGTCCCATCGGCGGGGCCGGCCCAAGCCACCCACCCGCCTCCCGGGCGTTCTGAACCCCGAGCGCATCTTCCCCTACCGCAGGAAGGGAGAGGCCTACCTCACCCTCAAATCCCTCCTCCGGAGGAGATACCCCGCCCGGGCCATCGAGGCCCTGCGCGAGAGCGGGCTTCGCGGCATGGGGGGCGCGGGCTTCCCGGCAGGCCAGAAGTGGGCCATCGTCCGGGAGGCGCCAGGGGAGGAGAAGGTGGTCATCTGCAACGCTGACGAGAGCGAGCCCGGCACCTTCAAGGACCGCGCCCTCCTCGACGCCTTCCTGGAGCTGGTCCTCGAGGGGATGCTTATCGGGGCCTGGGCCGTCGGCGCCCGGCGGGCCATCGTCT
>CAYMWZ010000365.1:0-2940 GCA_964394385.1 uncultured Nitrospinaceae bacterium
CCCAGATTCCGCGCAAGCTGTTCGCGCGGGAACTGACCCGGCTGGGGCAGGGCATGACCGAGTTCTTCAACCGGCACAGCTCCGATGTGAAGCTCAACGCTGTCCCCGGGGCTGGCCGCGCGAATCCCGAGCGGGTGGGTACAGGAGGGACGGAGTTCGGCTTCTCCTTCTCCAGCTACGCCTATCAAGCCTTCAAGGGGCAGGAGCCCTTCAAAAAGGCGTTTCCGGAGCTGCGGGGGGTGATCAAGCTCTGGGAATCGGCTTACCACCAGTACGCCGGGAAAGAGGTGGTCGAAGGCGGGATCCGCTCCTGGGCCGACATCGTGAAGTCCCCGCGCCCCCTGCGCCTGGGCGTGGGCAGCCGGGGGACGAGCACCGATGAGTTCAACCGCAACATCCTGGCCTTCTACAAGATCGGCTACGACGACTTGAGGAAGCGGGGGTTCACCCTTACCCACGTGGGCGTTGACGCAAACTCCCAGGCCTTTCAGGCGCGCCAGATCGACTTCTACTTCCACAACGCGGGGGTGCCGAACGCCGCCGGCATCCAGGCGACCATCGGGAGGCCCACGATTTTTCTCGACATGCCCGCGGAGGTCGTCAAGCACCTTGCCAAGTTCGGCCTTGTTCCCGCGACCATCCCCGCGAACACCTACAAGGGACAAGACAAGCCCGTGCACACGGTGGGCGATCACGGATTCCTCCTCACCACGACCAAGATGGAGCCCGCCACCGTGTACTCCTTGCTCAAGATCATGCACGAGAACAAGACCTTCCTGGTGGGCGTGCACGGCCTCTTCAAGCGGATGGACCCGAAGACAAGCTGGAAGGGAATATCCATACCCCTCCACGAGGGAGCCCGCCGCTTCTACACCGAACAGGGGGTCCGCCTGCCCTGAGGGAAGAGAACGCGCCTGAACGCGGCTTCCGGCAGAGTTTGGGGGGCGTCGCCTGAATGAACAAAGGCCGGCCCGAGGGGCCCATTCGTCATGTCGTCATGGCGCTGGCCGTGGGCATGGCCTTGTTTCACCTGTATCTCGCCTACTGGGGCGCCCTGGAGTCCCTCCTCCAGAGAACCCTCTCCTATCTTTTCGCGGCGGCTCTGATCTTCCTCCTCTACCGCGGGCCCGCCGAGGGGAAAAGGGGCGCCTGGGCCGCGACCGCGGCGTCGGCCACCTTCCTTCTGGCGGTGGCCTCGGTGGGCTGGATCCTCTGGAACTATGACTACTTCGTGGACCGGTTCGCCTACATTCACCCCCTGAGCTCGCTGGACCTCTTCTTCGGCGGGGTGGCCATCCTACTCATCCTGGAGGCCAGCCGCCGCACCATCGGGCTGCCGCTCCCAGCGGTCTCGGCCGCCTTTCTCCTCTACAGCTACTTTGGGCCCTACATGCCCTGGGAGCTCGCCCACAAGGGTGCCTCCATCCCCATCATCATTGACCATCAGTACGCGAAAAACGAGGGGCTCTGGTCGGTGCCCATGGCCGTGTTCTCCACCTACATCTTCCTCTTCATCCTCTTCGGGGCCTTCCTGGAGCGGATGGGGGCGGCGGATTTCTACATCCGGCTTTCGATGGCGCTCACGGGCCGCCGGCCGGGGGGCCCCGCAAAGGCGGCGATCGTGGCGAGCGCTTTGACGGGCACCATCACCGGCAGCACCAACGCCAACGTGGTCACCACGGGCGCCTTCACCATCCCCATGATGAAGCGGGCGGGCTTCCGGCCCGAGTTTGCGGGCGGGGTGGAAACGGCGGCCTCCACGGGGGGCCAGATCATGCCGCCCGTCATGGGGGTGGCCGCCTTCCTCATCGTCGAATTCACGGGGATCCCCTATTGGGAGATCGTGAAGGTCTCCGTCGCCCCGGCCCTCCTGTATTTTTTCTCGGTGTACCTGTTCGTCCACTTGGAGGCGCGCAGGGAGGGCCTGGAGGGGCTCCCCCCCGAACAGCTCCCCCCCCTGGGCAAGACACTCCGGGGGGGCTGGTTTTTCCTCCTGCCCCCGCTGGTCATCGTCTACTACCTGGCCGAGGGGCAGACGGTGCCCTACGCCGGCGTTGCGGGCATTCTGACGGTGGTTGCCCTGGGCGCTCTGCGGGGCCTTCTCGACCTCCTGGAGAAGACCCGCGGCGAAGGGCTCACCGCCGGCGCGCTGGCGCGGGCCCTTCTCGCGGGCCTGGGCAACGTCATAGCGGCTATGGAGCAGGGCGCGCGCAACTCACTACCCATCGCCGCGGCGTGCGCGACCGTGGGCATCGTGGTCGGGGCGCTCTTCCAGACGGGGCTGGGGGCGAAGTTCTCCTCCCTGGTGGTGAACCTGGCCGGGGGAAGCCTCCTGCTGGGGATAATCCTGGTGGGGATTGCCTCCTTCGTCCTGGGGATGGGCCTCCCCACCTCCTCGGCCTACATCGTGCTTTCGGTGATGGCCGTTCCGGCCCTCTTGGAGCTGGGGCAGGGGGTGGGTCTCACCCTCCTCGCCGCCCACCTGATCGTGTTCTGGTACAGCCTGGACAGCTCCTTCACCCCCCCCGTGTGCGTGCCCGCTTACACCGCCGCGGGCCTGGCGGGGGCCAACCCCAACCGCACCGCCCTCTGCGCCCTCAAGCTGGCCAAGGGGATGTACGTCCTGCCCTTCCTCTTCGCCTACTCGCCGGCCATCCTATTGGCCGGCCACCCCCTCCGCGTGGGCGAGGCGATCTTCTCCGCCTTCCTGGGCTTCGTCGCGGCGGCGGCCTCGCTCCAGGGGTACCTCTACCGCCCCCTCGCCGTGTGGGAGCGGGGCTACCTCGCGGCGACGGCGTTCGTCCTCTTCTGGCCGGGCACCTTCTGGAACGCCCTCGGCGCGGCGATGCTCAGCTGGATGATCTTCACCCTCCGCCCCAGGCGAGCGAACGGCCGCGCGGCGCTGGCAAGGGTCGGGCTCGGCCGATGATGGCCCACCCT
>CAYMWZ010000366.1:0-2920 GCA_964394385.1 uncultured Nitrospinaceae bacterium
GATGAAGGGGGCGTTCCCGCCCAGCTCGAAGGTGATGCGCTTGATCTGCTTCGCCGCCTGCTCCATGAGCACCTTCCCGACATCGGTCGAGCCGGTGAAGCCGATCTTCTTCACCTTGGGGTTCTCCATCATCTCGGCCGCCATCTCGCGCGATTTCGAGCCGGTCACCACGTTCAGCACCCCCGGGGGAAGCCCCGCCTCGTGGCAGGCCCGCGCGATGGCGAGCGCGGTGAGCGGCGTGGCCGAGGCGGGCCGGAGGACCACCGTGCAGCCGGCCGCCATGGCGGGGGCGATCTTGCGGGTGATCATGTTCGCCGGGAAGTTCCAGGGCGTGATGGCGCCCACCACCCCGACCGGGCTGGCCTGCACCCAAAGGCGCTTGTTCCGGAACGGGGAGGGGACCGTCTCGCCGTAGGCGCGGCGGGCCTCCTCGGCGTACCAGTTGAAGTAGCCCATCGAGAAGCCCACCTCGCCCTTCGACTCGGCGAAGGGCTTGCCGTTCTCGAGCGTCATGAGGCGGGCGATCTCCTCGAGCCGCTCACTCATCTGCGCCTCGGCCTTCCGGAGGATCGCCCCGCGCTCCTTGCCCGGCGTGGAGGCCCAGCCGGGAAAAGCCGCATGGGCCGCGTCGATGGCCCGCCGCATCTCGGGCACCCCGCCGTCGGCCACCGTGGCCACGAGGTCCCCGGTGGCCGGGTCGCGCACCTCGAAGCGGCCCTTCCCCTCGGCCTCGACCCACTGGCCGTTGATGTACATCGAATAGTGCTCGGCGCTCATGGCCACCTCCTTGGAACCCGCTCGCGCCCCCGGGAGGACACAAAAACGGCGCCCTTCGGACGCCCCTCCTCCCCCGCGCGCCCCCGGCGCGGCGCCGGGACGCCGGACCGGCCGTCACAACGCCTCAAAGAGGGCTAGCCCTTCGTATCGTTCTTGGCCTTCCGAATGCCTTCGTAAAAGTTGAACGCCACCATCGCGACGACCGAAACGATGATGATCCAAAGCGGGATCGACTTCAATTTCACGGCGTAAAAGCCCAGGAACAGGACGAACAGAAAAACAGCGATCAAGCCGGTGATCAACTCATCCATAAGCGAATCGCGCCTCCTTTGCCGACCCCTCCTCGGGTCCGGCGTACTCCCGGGCCCACTCTAGACCCCGCTCCGCCTTCATGCAACACCGCCCCGCGGGGCGGGCCAAATGCCGAGGGCCGCTAACTCCCGACCGTCTCGGCGAGCCACCGGGCCGTCCGCAGCAGGCGGGCGTCGCCGCCCCTGGGCCCCACGAGTTGCGCCCCGATGGGCATCCCATGGGAGCCCTGGAGGACGGGGATCGTGATCGCCGGCGCCCCGCAGAGGGTCCAGATCGTGCAGAAGATCGGGCTCCCGGTGGACCCCAGGCCGCGCGGGGCCTCGCCGGTGGCCGCGGGGGTGAGAATGGCGTCGAACTCGACGAAAATCCCGTCCAGCACGTCGCTGAGGAACGGCACCCGGTCCACCGCCCGGTTGTAGTCCACGGCCAGGACCTTCTGCCCGCGCTCGATCATCTCCCGAAGGATGGCGCTCAGCCTGTCCTTGCCCCGCTCATACTCCCGCTCGAACCTCCGGGCGAGGTCCGCCTCCAGGATGGTGCGGTGCCATTCGATGGCGTCCCGGGACCCGTCCGGAAGCTCGACCTCCTTGACGTTCTCGCCCAAGTGCGCGACCAGCTCGGCGAAGGCGCCCTTCGTGTCCTCATCGGCTTGCTCCCACACCGGGCTCCTGACGAAAGCCAGGAGGGGCGGGACGGGGGGCTCCTCGGCCGCCGCCCGGACGAGGGCGGGCCGTGCCCGGGGGCGCGTGTCGGGGTCGCGCAAGTCGTAGGAGATGAGTTGCTCCGCGAGGAAGGCGGCGTCCTCGACCGTGCGCGCGAACACCCCCACGTGGTCCAGGAGCCGCGACTGGGGGAGGACGCGATGCCGGGAGATGAGCCCATGGGTCGGCTTATAGCCGCAGACCCCGCAATAGGAGGCCGGGCGGATGACGGAGCCGTTCGTCTGCGTGCCGATGGCGAGCGGCACCATGTGCGCCGCGACGGCCGCGGCCGAGCCGCTCGAGGAACCGCCGGGAGTGCGCTCAAGATCGTGGGGGTTGCGCGTCTTGCCGGGCGCATAGACGGCCAGCTCGGTGGTGACGGTCTTGCCCATGATGACCGCGCCCGCCTGGCGGAGGAGGGAGACCGCCGTGGCGTCCTCAAGGGGCCGGCGTCCGGCATGGAGGACCGTGCCGTCCTCGGTGGGCATGTCGGCGGTGTCGAAGATGTCCTTCACGCCCACGGGAAGGCCGTGCAAGGGTCCCAAGGGCTTCCCTTCCCGCCGGGCGAGGTCGGCCTCGCGCGCTTGGTTGAGGGCATATTCGGGATCGAGGTAGGCCCAGGCGCCGACCTGCTCCTCCAGCGAGGCGATTCGGTCGAGGCAAGCGCTCACCAGCTCTTCCGACGTGATCTGGCCTTCGCGGATCGCCTCCGCCGCCTCGGCGGCGCTCATTTGCACGAGTTCCATCTTCATTTCCGCAGGGAGTTCGTTCCCCAAGGCGCAGCGGGTGGTTCGGTTGCCGCTACTTGGCCACGCCGTACACGCGGTCGGGCAGCCACATCGCGAGCTCCGGGAACATATAGAGGATCGCCATGGCCATGATTACCATCACCATGAAGGGCATCGCGCCGCGGAAGATATCCGCCAGCGTGACATGGGGAGGAGCGATCCCCTTGAGGTAGAAGCACGCCATGGCCATCGGCGGGCTGAGGAACGCGGTCTGCAAATTGAGGGCGACCATGACGCCGAAGAAGAGAGGATCGACCTTGAAGTGATCCACCAGCGGGAGGAAGATGGGGACGAAGATGATGATGATCTCCGTCCACTCCAGCGGCCACCCCAGCAGGAAGA
>CAYMWZ010000367.1:0-2879 GCA_964394385.1 uncultured Nitrospinaceae bacterium
TCGGGACCGAGATCGACGCCGGCATCCGCTGGGCGATCTACAAGCAGCTGAACCTGTGGCTCTTCGGCTCCTACCTCGCCACCGGCGACTTCGGCAAGCAGCGGGGCGGCAAGGCCTTCGACGACACCTGGGAGGTCGGGTACGAGTTGCGCCACAACTGGTAACTGGTAACCCGCGGGGGCGGGTCTGAGACCCGCCCCCGCCCGCAACACCCTGAAGAAGAGACGCGGACGCCGGGGGGTCTCTCAGGCCCCCCGGCTTTTTTTCGGCCGGGGCGGGAGATTTGCCCCGGAAGGGCGGGGGTTTCGGGGAGTTGACACCCTTCCGCCCGAGCCGATACGCTTCCGCCCTTGAAGGGGGGCCGAAGGGCCCGAATCCCGCCCGGCTCCGCCGGCGCCATCGTCTCTTGGAAGAACGGATGGAACCCCTCACCACCCCTTGAATCCCGCCCCAGCCGAGCCGGGCGAGGGGCTCTCCCGGCGGGCCCGGCCGCGAGAGATCCCCGAGCGAAGCGCCACCGTCCGACTCCCCTCCCTGTCCGGGCGCGCTGGGCTCCCCGGGGAGGGTGCGCGGAGCGGCAAGAGGAGATCATGCGCAAGTATCACCTGCTCGCGCCGGGCCCCACCCCCGTGCCGCCCCAAGTGCTCGAGGCGATGGCTCGTCCCCTGATCCACCACCGGACGAAGGATTTCGAGGACCTCTTCGAGGAGGTGCGCCGGGGGCTGGCCTGGCTCCACCAGGACGAGGGGGACGTGATCATGCTGGCCTCCTCGGGGACGGGGGGGATGGAGGCGGCCGTGGCGAACCTTCTCTCTCCGGGCGAGGGCGCCCTCGTGATCGAGGGCGGAAAGTTCGGGGAGCGCTGGACCGAGATCTGCCGCGCCTACGGGGTCGGGGCCGAGGTCCTCAGGGTCGAGCCGGGCCGCTCGCTCGATCTCGCCGCGCTCGAGGGGCGCCTCGACGCCTCTCGGCACCGGGCCGTCTTCGTCCAGGCGAGCGAGACCTCGACGGGCGCCAAGCACGATGTGGAGGGCCTCGCCCGGCTCGTGCGGCAGAGGGCTCCGGAGACCCTCGTGGTCGTGGACGCCATCACGGCGCTGGGGGTCTATGACTTGAGGCCCGCCGCCTGGGGGCTCGACGCCGTCGTGAGCGGGAGCCAGAAGGCGCTGATGCTTCCGCCCGGCCTGGCCTTCCTGTGGCTGAGCGGGCGCGCCTGGGCCGCCGCCTCGCGCGCGCGCTGCCCGCGCTACTATTTCGACCTCAGGATCGAGCGCAAGAGCCAGGCCAAGAACACGACGGCCTGGACGCCGGCCATCTCCCTCGTGGCGGGCTTGAGCGCCGCCCTCGAGATGATGTGCCGGGAGGGCCTCCCCGCCATCTTCGCCCGCCACGCGCGCCTGGCGCGGGCCACCCGCGCGGCCGTGGAGGCGCTGGGCCTGGAGGTGTTCCCCAGGGACCTCCTGAGCGAGGCGGTCACCGCCGTCCGGGTGCCCGAGGGGGTCGAGGGCGGCGCCATCCCCAAGCGGATGCAGAACGCCTACGGCGTCACCATCGCGGGCGGCCAGGGGGAGCTCCGGGGCAAGATCTTCCGCATCGGGCACATGGGCTACGTGGACGGCTCGGACGTGCTGGCCGCCGTGGGGGCGCTCGAGGCCACGCTGGGGGACCTGGGCCACCGGGCGGTGAGGGGGGCCGGGCTCGCCGCCGCCCAGGAGGCGCTCTCCCGATGAGCGAGACCTATCGCGTCCTGATCGCGGAGCCCCTCTCGCCCCGGGCCGAGGAGATCCTGCGATCCGCCGAGGGCTTCGAGGTGGTCAACCGGCCGGGGATCGGCCGCGAGGAGCTCCTCCGGACCGTCCGCGAGGCCGACGCTCTCATCGTCCGCAGCGCCACGCAGGTGGACGACGCCGTCCTGGGCGCGGGCGAGCGGCTCAAGGTGGTCGCCCGCGCCGGGATCGGGGTGGACAACATCGACCTTGACGGCGCGAGCCGGAGGGGGATCCTGGTGGTGAACGCGCCGGACGGAAACGTCATCACCACGGCCGAGCACACCATCGCCTTGATGTTCGCCCTGGCGCGAAAGATCCCCCCGGCGGTCCGATCCCTCAAGGAGGGCCGCTGGGAGCGGAGCCGCTTCGTCGGGAGCGAGCTGGCCTCGAAGACCATCGGCGTCGTCGGCCTCGGGCGGGTGGGCTCCGTGGTGGCCCAGTTCGCCCGGAACCTGGGGATGAACGTGATCGCCTACGACCCCTACATCTCGGCCGAGGCGGCCGGGAAGCGGGGGGTGAGGCTGGTGGCCTTCGAGGAGATCCTCGGCCAGTCGGACTACATCACCCTTCACGCGCCCAAGACGCCGGAGACCCAGAACCTCATCGGGCGCGGCGAGATCGCCCGGATGCGCCCCGGGGTGCGCATCATCAATTGCGCCCGCGGGGGCCTCGTCGACGAGGACGCCCTGGTCGAGGCGCTCGAGAGCGGCCGGGTGGCGGGGGTGGCGCTCGACGTCTATGCCAAGGAGCCCCCCGAGAAGGGCAGCCCCCTCATCGGCCGCGAGGACGTCGTCTGCACGCCCCACCTGGGCGCCTCGAGCGAGGAGGCGCAGGAGAACGTGGCCATCAGCGCCGCCCAGCAGATCGTCGCCTACCTCGCGAAGGGCGTGGTCAGGCACGCGGTGAACCTCCCGGCCCTGGGGCCCGAGGTCCTCGAGCGGGTCGGGCCCCACCTCGGCCTGGCCGAGCGGCTGGGCAGCTTCCTCGCCCAGCTGGCCGGGGGCGGGCTCCGCAGGCTCGAGGTCACCTACGGGGGGTCCATCGAGATGCCCATGGCCCCGCTCTCGGCGGCGGCGCTCAAGGGGCTTCTGGGGAAGTTCCTGGGCGGCG
>CAYMWZ010000368.1:0-2856 GCA_964394385.1 uncultured Nitrospinaceae bacterium
ACCGGGCGCATCTTCCTCCCCCTCATGAAGATGCAGCTCCCCGAGATCGTGGACGTGCACATGCCGGCCGAGGGGGTGTTTCACAACATGGTGATCGTCTCCATCCGCAAGGCCTACCCCTACCACGCCCGCAAGGTGATGTACGCCCTCTGGGGGATGGGCCAGATGGCGCTCGCCAAGGTGATCGTGATCGTGGACGAGGACGTGGACGTCCACAACGTGAGCGAGGTGGCCTGGAAGGTGCTCGGCAGCATCGACCCCCGGCGCGACCTCGTCTTCGTGGACGGGCCGGTGGACGCCCTGGAGCACGCCTCCCCGCTCCCCCATGTGGGGAGCAAGGTGGGGATCGACGGGACGCGCAAGTGGGCCTCGGAGGGCTTCGCCCGCGAGTGGCCGGGCGAGATCGTGATGAGCGAGGAAATCCGCCGGCGCGTGGCGCGCCGCTGGGAGGAGTACGGCCTTGGCCGCTGAGGAGTCCCCGGCGGGGGGCCTCCGGCTCTTCCTGCGGATGGTGAAGTTCGAGCACACCGTCTTCGGGCTCCCCTTCGTGTTCATGGGCGGGGTGCTCGCGGCGGGGGGGCTCCCCCCCGCGCGGGCCGCCTTCTGGATGGTCCTGGCCGCCGTGGGCGCCCGCAACTTCGCCATGACCCTCAACCGCTTCGCCGACCGGGATTTGGATCCCCAAAACCCCCGGACGAGCGACCGGGGGGAGTTCCAGGGCCTCCTGCGCTCCGGGCGGGTGTGGCTCATGATGGCGGCCTTCCTGGGGCTGTTTCTCCTCTCGGCGTGGATGCTGAACCCCCTGGCCTTCGCCCTCTCCTTCGCGGTCGCGGGGATGGTCGTCCTCTACAGCTACTCGAAGCGATTCACCTCCTGGACGCATCTCCTCTTGGGCTTCGTCCTGGGGAGCGCCCCGGCGGGGGCGTGGGTGGCCGTGCGCGGGGAGCTCGGGGCCGCGCCCGTTCTGCTCTTCGCCGGGGTGGCGCTCTGGGTGGGGGGGTTCGACGTCATCTACGCCTGCCTGGACGTGGACTTCGACCGCGGGGAGGGCCTCCACTCCCTGCCCCGCCGCCTGGGGGTGCGCGGGGCGCTCATCCTCTCGGCGGCGGCCCACGCCGGCACGATCGTCTGCTTCTTCCTGGCGGGTCGCCTCCTGGGGCTGGGGGCGCTCTACTGGCTGGGCCTCGCGGGAGCGGCGGGGCTCCTCGTCTGGGAGCACTGGATCGTCCGCCCCGGGGATCTGAGCAGGGTGAATCTCTCCTT
The DNA here is from genome assembly GCA_964394385.1 of uncultured Nitrospinaceae bacterium. Lineage (GTDB taxonomy): Bacteria > UBA8248 > UBA8248 > UBA8248 > UBA8248 > CAYMWZ01. Next base: position 1,264 of record CAYMWZ010000368.1, read on the forward strand.
CTTCAACCTCAACGCCTGGGTGTCCGTCGTCGTCTCGGCGGGAGCCATCGCGGACGTGTTCCTCCCGGGCGGCTGAGGGCGGCCGTGCCGGTCCGGATCGAGGGGAGTGAGGTCCGGGCGATGTTCTCGGACATCGCCCCCACCTACGACCTCCTGAACCGCCTGCTGAGCTTGGGGGTGGACCAGCGCTGGCGCCGCGCCGCGGCGAGGGACCTCCTGACCGCCCTGGAGGGGAGGGCGGGGGGCCGCCTCCTGGACCTGGCGACGGGGACGGCCGACGTGGCGCTCGAGCTGCGCCGCCGGCTCGGGGGGCGGGGGGGCGTCCGGGTGGCCGGCGTGGATTTCGCGCTTCCCATGCTCCGCCTCGCGCGCCGCAAGGCCGAGAGCCGGAGCGCCTCCCTCGACCTCCTCCAGGCGGACGCGCTGGCCCTGCCCTTCGCCGGCGGGGCCTTCGACGGGGTCGTCATCGCCTTTGGCCTCCGCAACTTGGCCGACCGCGCGGCCGGGCTGGCGGAGATGGCGCGGGTGCTCCGCCCCGGGGGGAGGGTCGCCGTCTTGGAGTTCGGCCACCCGAAGGGCCTCTTCGGCGCGCTCTTTTGGGTCTACTTCCGGTTCATCCTGCCGGCCGTCGGCCGGCTCGTCTCGGGCCACCCGACGGCGTACGACTACCTTCCGGCCACGGTGTCCGAGTTCCCCTCGGAGGAGGACCTCTCCGCCATGATGCGGGAGGCGGGGTTCGGGGAGGTGAGGAGCCGGCCCATGATGGGCGGCATCGTCCAGCTCCACGTCGGGGTCCGCCGGGCGGACGCCCGCCGCGGCCCGTGAGGCGGGGCCTTCACCGGGAGGCGGTGAGCAGCCGCTCCCTGGCGAGGAGGGGGAGATCCTCGGGGTAGCGCACGCGCGCCTCGTCCTCGGGCAGCCCCGCCTCCCCCGCGCGGACGAGGACGTGCAGCCCGGCGGCCTCCTCGAGGCGGCAGGATCTCAGCTTCCCCAAGATGTTCTGCATGCAGGCGCGCGCCCCTTCGCGCGCGGTGTTCGGCGCGGCGAGGAGGAACTCCCGGGCGGACCAGCGGCCCAGGATGTCCCCTTCGCGCACCCCGAGGAGGAGGAACCGCCCCAGGCTCCGGACCGCCTCCCGGGGAGGATGCGCCACCTCCTCGAGCCCCCGCCACCAGCTCGCGCGGAAGAGCACGCACGAGAGCGGCGTCCCGTACCGCCGCGAGCGCGCGAAGGCCTCGTTCAGGAAGTGGACGAGGTAGAGCCGGTTGTAGAGCCCGCTCTCCTCATCGATCAGGTTCACCCAGGAACGGGGCGTCTCGCAGACCATGGTTCCTCCATCCCCGACCCGGGGGCGCGGGAAACCCCTCGGCCCGGAACGGGCGGCTCCTCCGGACGCGCTCCGCTTCGCGGGGGGGGAGGGGCGAGGCGAGCGGCGCGGCCTGCCCCGCCGGTTTTCTGTGCAATCCGTGTGCCCGGCGGAAACCCTCTAAAAATTCAGACCCCTGGAGAGGGCGGGGCCGCCGAGTTGCCAAATTGTCCGGAAATTTTTTCTGGGCGTTGGAAAATTGACTGCGCGCGGGAGGGCGTCAAAAA
>CAYMWZ010000369.1:0-1390 GCA_964394385.1 uncultured Nitrospinaceae bacterium
CCCGGCGGGTCGAACAGGGCAAGATGCGCGCCGGGGAGCGCGACGCCATCCTCGGAGGCATCGCGCGCGGGACGGGCTACGGCGCGGCGGCCGAGGCCGACGTCGTGGTCGAGGCGGTGTTCGAGGAAATGGCGGTCAAGCGGAAGGTCCTGGCCGCCCTGGACGAGGCCGCCCCCGAGCGCGCCATCTTCGCCTCGAACACGAGTTCCCTCTCCATCACCGAGATGGCCGCGGCCACGGGGCGCCCCGGGAGGGTGGTGGGGATGCACTTCTTCAACCCACCCCTCGTCATGAAGCTGGTCGAGATCATGCCGGGGCTCGCCACCGCGCCCGAGACGGTCGAGGCGGTCCGCGCCCTCGCCCTGCGCCTGGGCAAGGAGCCGGTCCTCGCGCGCTTCGACAGCCCGGCGGGCATCGGGAGCCGGGTGCTGGCCGGGATGCTGAACGAGGCGGTCGAGGTCTTCGCCCAGGGGCTCGCCTCGGCCGAGGACATCGACAAGGCGATGAAGCTGGGGGCGGGTCTCCCGATGGGCCCCCTTGAGCTCATCGATTACATCGGGGTGGACATCCACCTCGCCAAGACAGAGACCCTCTACCGCGAGCTGGGGGACCCGCGCTACCGGCCGAACTTCCTGCTGCGCAAGATGGTGCGGGCGGGCCACTTGGGGCGGAAGACGGGCCGGGGCTTCTACACCTACGAGGGGTAGGGCGGGCCGGCATGGACTTCGAGCTGAACGAGACCCAGCGCCTCATCAAGGAGCAGGCGGCCGAGTTCGCCGCGCGGCGGGTCGCCCCCGTGGCCCGGCAGAACGACATCGAGGAGCGCTACCCCGCCGAGATCATCCGGGAGATGGGGGAGCTCGGCATGTTCGGGGGCGTGATACCGGAGGAGTACGGCGGGGCGGGGCTGGACTACATCTCCTACGCCATCATGAACGAGGAGCTCAGCAAGGCGTGCAGCTCGGTCCGCACCGTGCTCTCGGTGCAGATCTCGCTCGTGGCCACCACCATCCTCAAGTGGGGCACCGAGGAGCAGAAGCGCAAATACCTGCCCAGGCTGTGCAAGGCCGAGTGGATCGGCTGCTTCGGCTTGTCCGAGCCCGACGTGGGCTCGGACGCCCAGCGCATCAAGACCCTCGCCCAGAAGGCGCCGGGCGGCTGGCGCCTGAGCGGCCGCAAGATCTGGATCAGCAACGGGGGGATCGCCCAGCTCGCCGTCATCATCGCCCAGACGGACCGGGAGAACCCCCGCAAGATGGCCGCCTTCCTCGTCGAGACCGAGGCTCCCGGCTTCTCCTCGAAGGACATCCACGGCAAGCTCGGCCTGCGCGCCTCGAACACGGCCGAGCTCGTCCTCGAGGGGGTCGAGGTGCCCGACGCGGCCCTCTTG
>CAYMWZ010000369.1:1400-2843 GCA_964394385.1 uncultured Nitrospinaceae bacterium
CGATGAGCGCCCTGGACAACGGCCGCTACTCGGTGGCCGCCGGCTGCCTGGGCATCGCCCAGGGCTCGCTCGAGGCCTCGATCGCCTACGCCAAGGAGCGCCACACCTTCGGCAAGCCCATCGCCGCCCATCAGCTCGTGCAGGACATGATCGCCCGCATGGTGGTGGACATCGAGGCGAGCCGCCTGCTTCTCTACCGGGCGGGGGAGCTCAAGAACCGGGGGAAGCCCAACACCATCGAGACCTGCATCGCGAAGTACTTCTGCAGCGAGGCGGCCGTCCGCTGCGCGAACGAGGCGATCCAGATCCACGGGGGGATGGGCTACAGCAACGAGTATCCCGTCGAGCGCTACATGCGCGACGCCCGCGTGGCCACCATCTACGAGGGGACCAGCCAGATCCAGAAGCTCATCATCGCGGGCCATGCCACCGGGATCCGCGCCTTCGCCTAGCTCCGCCGGGGGCCCCGGGGCGGAAGCATTTGATTCCAAAATCCTTGGCGAGATCCCGCCGGGCCCGCCGCCCGCCTCCCGCGGGGTTTCCCTTGAAATTCCCGGCGGGACGCGGTAAGGCACGGATCCGCAAGCGGCTTCCCGGCGCGCGCATCGAGGTGCCCCATGAACCAGCCCGGAGGCGCTCTCCGTCGGACGCCCCTCAACGAGTGCCATCGGGCGGCCGGGGCGAAGATGGTCTCCTTCGCCGGCTTCGAGATGCCCGTCCAGTACACCGGCGTCATCGAGGAGCACCATGCCGTCCGGCGGGCGGCGGGCCTCTTCGACGTGAGCCACATGGGGGAGTTCGAGGCCGAGGGGCCGGGGGCGGGCGCCTTCCTCCAGGGGCTGGTGACGAACGACGTCGCGAGGCTCGAGCCGGGGCGGGTGCTGTACGCCGTCATGTGCCGCGAGGACGGGGGGATCGTGGACGACCTCACCGTCTACCGGCTGGCCGGCGAGCGCTACATGGCGGTGGTCAACGCCGCCAACATCGGGAAGGACTTTGAGTGGATGTCGGCCCGCAAGCCCGCCGGCGTGGCGCTCCGGGACGCGAGCGAGGAGACGGGGCTGCTGGCCCTCCAGGGGCCGCGGGCCGAGGCCATCCTCGCCCGGCTCATCCCGGGGGGCGGGGATCTGGGCGCCATCCCCTACTACGGGGCGCAGGAGCGCCAGGTGGCCGGCCGGAGGGCCCTCGTCTCGCGGACGGGCTACACGGGGGAGGACGGCTTCGAGATCTACTGCGCCGCCGAGGACGCTCCCCGCCTGTGGGGGGAGATCCTCGCCGCGGGGGCGGGGGAGGGCCTCAGGCCCTGCGGCCTGGGGGCGCGCGACACCCTGCGCACCGAGATGAAGTACGCCCTCTACGGGAACGACATCGACGAGACGACGAACCCCCTCGAGGCGGGCCTGGGGTGGGTGGTGAAGTTCAAGGCGGGCGGGTTCGTCGGGC
>CAYMWZ010000370.1:0-2828 GCA_964394385.1 uncultured Nitrospinaceae bacterium
CGTCCTGGATGAGGCGTTCAAGCTGGAGAACGCGCGCCACGCGCTGGCGGCGGCTCTTCAGATCCAACGGGCCGCGGAGGCGCTGAACGCCACCGAGGACCGGCGGCACGACCCCATCGTGGTGAACATGGGGATTAACGCTGGCCCTGCCCTGGTGGGGGCGACCCGGCTGCGCGGGCGGACGGGCGAGCGCCGGGTCTATTCGGCCACCGGCCCGGTGACCAACGTGGCTGCACGGCTGTGTGCCCTGGCGACGCGGGGGCAGATCCTGGTCGAGAGAAAGCTTGCTCGGATGTTGCGGGGAGCCTGCCGGGCTCGACGCCTCGGGCGGCGGAGGCTCAAGAACGTCAGTGCCCCCGTTGAGGTGTTCGAGATCGTTAGGGTCTAGTCTCTGTCGGACAGTCTGTCCGGTTCGAAGTCCCCCTCAAACCTTTCTGACCCGCGCGGCGAAATCACTTATGAAGGAAAGTCCACCGAGATTTTCGAGAAGGACGCCCCATGAGAGCGAGCGGCGCAGTGCTTCGGATCACCCCCACGAGAGCAAGGCTCCACACCCAGTACGGCCGAATCCGCTCGTCGTGGGGAACGCTCAGGAATGCGTCCGGTGGCCTTCTCGCGCTCGTGTGGATCCTGTCGTGGGGGCTGCTCCTGTTGACCATCTTCTCCCTGGGAGAGGTGAGCAAAAGATTGGAAGTGAGGGCGCTCCTCCCACCCACTGTTTCGCGCGCGGAGGACCCGCCGCTGACCGCCGAGTGCGGGGGGAGTTTCGAGAGGGAGACCGACGTTTACTGCGTGCCGTAGAAGCCCCGAAGGTCTGGGGAGGAAGGAGGACATCCCATGAAGCGAGGGATGACGATGGCGCTCGTGACACTGCTCTGGGGCGTTGGGGCCGCAGGGGGGGCCACCTCCGCCGAGGCGGTCCCGACGTCCGCAACGGCGGAGGTTGTGCTCGCGAGGGGCGAGAACCCGCAGGCTCCGGTTCGCGCCGACGAGATTCAGGCCCCCCGGCACCGGGACTCGAGCCCCCACCCCGACGAGATCCAAGCGCCGCGGACGGGTGAGGCGGCCTAAGTCCGCTTGGCAGAAGAACGCAGGGGAGGGGCCGTCCCGTGGAAGGGCCCCGCCCCTCGTTTTTTTCAAACCTTTTGTCGAAGAAAGCGAATTCTACTTGATGGGCCAGGAAGACGATCTCATCCCCAGGGCGGCCAAAGGGGACTGGGAGGCACTGGCCAGACTCCTGGGCCGTCATGAAGGGCCCTTGTTCGGGTTCTTTTACCGCCTAGGCTGCCACCCGAACTGGGTCGAGGATCTTGTCCAGGAGGTGATGATCCGTCTCTACCAGGCGCGCCACCGCTACGACCCGAGCCGTCCCCTTTCCGCATGGCTCTATGGTATCGCGAGGAACGTGTGGCGAGACCACGCCCGCCGCCGCGGCCGGGAAGAGGGACACGTCACGGCGCTGGAGTCGCCTGAAGAGATCCCGTCCACGGCCGCCGATCCTCTCGAGCGGTCCCAGCAGGGAGAGGAGGCGGAACGGGTGAGGCGAGCCCTTCAGCGGTTGCCGGAGGAGGAGCGCATGACGCTGATCCTGCGCCACTATCAGGGGCTCACGTACGAGGAGATCGCGGAGGCTCTGGGGGTGCCGCTTGGGACGGTGAAGTGGCGTATTCATGACGCCGTCCGCAAGATGGGTGCCTGGCTTTCTGTGCGAGAGGGGAGGATGGCCAAGGAATGAGGTGCGCCGACGTCCGCGACAGGCTCATCGATCTGCTTTATTTGGAACTTGGCGACGAAGACCGCGCCGGCGTGTGTGCCCACCTGGAGGGCTGCCCTGACTGCCAGGCCGCGTGGCGCGAGGTCCGAGCCGTTGCCGCCGCGCTCGATCGCTGGACGGCGCCCCCGGCCCACGGCATTGCTGAGCGCGTGCTGGCGACGCTGGCGATCCGGGAGGCGGAGGCGGCCCGGTCCGAACGCCCCGCGATGGCCTTGCGGCACCTCGTCGGGTTCCTGCTCGCGGGGGCGGGCGCCGCCATCCTGTCACTCCTGCTGCTCGGCGGGAGTCAGCACGAGGCGGACACCCCGCTGAAGGTGGGAATCGTGGGCGCGATCTGGACGGTCCTTTACGGCGGAGCGGGCGTTTTCCTGCGGCACCGCAGGTACGGTCGGCTTGCGCTGGCCGCGCTGATCGGGGCGGGGCTCTCCGTCTTGCTCGGGCCGGTCGTCTCGATGCCCGCGGTCATCGAAGCGTGCCGGCGTTGGCTGGAGGCCGGCCAGGCCTCCGTCGCCCTGAATGTTGTGCTCTTCCTGGCAGGTACGCTCTACGGCTCGGCGCCGGTCTTCGTCTCGGGCGCGATCGCCACGCGAGCGCGGCCCACCGGGAGTCTGCCTGACGCGGCGCGCCTCGGCGGCGCCTACGGATTGCTCGTTGCGCCGTCCGTGTACCTCCAGTGCCACGCGCTGGCGCTGGCCCTGATCGCTCCGTGGGTCGCCGGGGTGCTGCTGGGAGCCTTTGCCGGGTCCGCCTTAGGCGTTTCGGTCGCATCGCGGCTACACCCCGCCTCTGCTTGAACAGGTCAGCGGGCATGAAACCGAACAAAGGAAGGGGGTCACACTGGATGTGGCCGTCGGTGCTGGCCACCGCAATCCTGCTTCTCGTCGTGTCTTCTTCATGCTTTGCTGCCGGCCAAGAGCGAGCCCTGACACTCGAAGAAGCCCTCACGATCGCCCTGGAGCGGTTCCCCGCCCTCCTGGCAGCGAAGAACGACGTGGTTGCGGCCCAGGCGCGGGTGAGGAGCCAGGGTGCCTTTCCCAACCCGCGCCTCGGGGCG
>CAYMWZ010000371.1:0-713 GCA_964394385.1 uncultured Nitrospinaceae bacterium
AGAAGGCGGCCGGGCTCTTCGCCGAGAGGGCGGCCATCGTCGGCACGATCCAGGTGGCGCAGCTCGAGCCGCTGCGGGTTCACTTGGTGCTTCGCTGGGTCGACCTCAAATCCCAGAAGACCCTCTGGACGGCGAGGGCCTCCTACGCGGCCTACGCCTTTGGCGGCCAGGAGCGGTACGACGCGGCGGTGCGGGACATGGTGGAGAAGGTGCTCTCGGTGCTGCCGCGGGCCGCGCCGTAGGGAGGCGGGGGATGAGGAGGCGCTCGTCGGGGATCGCCTGGGCGGGGTTCGCGTTCTGGCTCGGAATGGCCTACTTCTTCTACCGCCGGGATCTGGCGGGCGCGGCGGGGCTCGCCCTTCTCTTCGTCCTCGCGGCGGCCGCCCTGGCCCTTGTGCGCCGGCTCCGGTCGGGCCGCCCCGCCGCGCCGCGGCGGCGCCCCCCGCGATCCGACCTCCCGGAGTTCAACTTCAAGAACGTCAAGCCGAAAGACTTTGAGTGAGCCGGAGAGCCGCGGGAATTTTGGTGGCGGCCGCCCTCGCCGGCGGCTGCGGCGCCGCCCCCCGGGAGGCGCCCCTCCCCGCCGCGCCCGCGGGCGTGGTGCGGGATGACGCCCCCATGGTCCTCGTGCCCGCAGGACCCTTCCTGCGGGGGGCGCCGCCGGGGGAGAGGCGCGCGGCGCCCGGGGCCGGCGGGCCGGCCGACGCCTCCCC
>CAYMWZ010000371.1:723-2814 GCA_964394385.1 uncultured Nitrospinaceae bacterium
GGAGGCCCAAGAGCCCGACGACCTACCCGCGCGCACGCTCCACCTCGACGCCTTCTTCATCGACAAGTTCGAGGTCACGAACCGGGCCTACGCGCGCTTCATCGCCGAGACGGGCCGCCCCGCCCCACACTGGGATCCCGCCGGGCCGCGCTGGGGAGGGGAGTGGGGCCGCTTCTCCTGGGCCGGGCGCCGCCCCCCGCCGGGCGCTTCGGATCTTCCCGCCACCCTGGTCACCTGGTTCGACGCCGAGGCCTACTGCGCCTGGGCCGGCAAGCGCCTCCCCACCGAGGCCGAGTGGGAGAAGGCGGCCCGGGGGACGGACGGGCGGCGCTTCCCCTGGGGGGAGGAGGGCATGCCCTCCCCCGCCCACGGCAACTTCGGCCGCCGGCACCCGGGGCCCCTGCCCGGGGGGAGCTTCCCGGGGGGCGCCAGCCCCTACGGGGCGATGGACATGGCGGGGAACGTCGCCGAGTGGGTGGCCGACTACTATGACCCCCGCCACTACGCCCAGGCTCCCTCCCGCAATCCCCGGGGGCCCGAGCGGGGCGCCCTGCGCGCCGTGCGGGGGGGCTTCTGGGGCCACTCCGAGGAGATGGCCCGGACCTACCGGAGATGGTTCGGGGTTCCCACCCACAGCCACGGAGGGGTGGGCTTCCGCTGCGCAAGGTCGGCGGGGAGGTGAGGGGGGTCTTCGCCGCGCGCGCCGGCTGTGCTAGAGAATGAGGTCCGCCGCGGGGGCCGCGGCCCCGGCTCCCCCATCGGAGGCGCTCCATGAAATTCCTGGCCGCCTTGGCCCAGATCGGCCCCACCCTGGGGAACGTTCCGGCCAACCTCGCGATCCTCAAGAAAGAGGTCGCGAAGGCCCGCCGGAAGGGGGCCGATCTCCTGGTCTTCCCCGAGCTCGCCCTGACCGGCTACTTCCTCAAGGACATGGTGCCCGAGGTGGCGCTCAGGCGGAGGAGCGCCCTCCTTGGGGAGATCGCCTCCCTGAGCCGCGACGTCTCCCTCGTCGTGGGCTTCGTCGAGGAGTCCGGCCGCCACGCCTTCTACAACGCGGCCGGCTACTTCGAGGGGGGCAAGCTCCTCCACCTCCACCGCAAGGTGTACCTCCCCACCTACGGCCTCTTCGACGAGCGCCGCTACGTGGGCGGGGGGAACCAGGTGCGGGCCTTCAAGACCCGCTTCGGCCGCGCCGCCATCCTGGTCTGCGAGGACGCCTGGCACCCGAGCCTGGCCTACATCGCCTCCCAGGACGGGGCCGACCTCCTCTTCATCCCCTCGGCCTCCCCGGCCCGGGGGGCGGGGCGGCAGAAGAAGCGGGGGAAGCCCACCCTCTCCATCCAGCGCATGTGGCAGGCCTTGAACCGCGCCTACGCGGGCTGCTTCAACCAGTTCGTCTTCTTCGCCAACCGGGTGGGCTACGAGGACGGGATCCACTTCTGGGGGGGCTCGGAGATCGTGGGCCCCGGCGGGGAGGCCCTGGCCGCCTCGCCCCTGGGCAGGCCCCACCTCCTCACCTGCTCGCTCGACACGGCCGAGGTGCGCCGCTCGCGGGTGGTCTCCCCCACCCTCCGGGACGAGGACATCCACCTCGCGCTCCGCGAACTCCGGCGCATCGAGAGCAACATGCGGGAGTAGGCTATAAGGCCGCGGCACGGCCCTCTGCTCAGCCCTTCTTGAGCTCGAGAAGCTCGATCGTCTCCCTGTGTGGACCCTCCACGTAGGCCCCGCGGTTGCCGTTCGGGAGCGTGAAGAGCGGCACGGTGATCCGGCCGCCCTTGTCCTCGATCTGCCGGAGCATCCGGTCGATCCCCTCCACCACGAAGCAGAAGTGATCGATCCCGTGGCGCCGGGTGCCGTCGCTCTCGGCGACGGCCTCTCCCTCGGCGGCCGCCCGGATGTAGAGGTTCGCGTCGCCGATTTTGAGGCGGACGTTGTAGAAGCCACGGAGCTCTCCCTTGTCGACTGTCTCGGCGCCGAGGAACATGACGTACCACTCGGCCGCGGCGTCCGGGTCGGGGCTGAGGAGGTGGACGTGGTGGTAGGGTCCGACGACGGGCATGGGAGGCTCCTTCCGCAGGGGGGTCTAGT
>CAYMWZ010000372.1:0-2779 GCA_964394385.1 uncultured Nitrospinaceae bacterium
CCAGGGCCTTTGGCGATCTGGGCAAGGGAGCCAAGGTGAGCGCCGAGGTCATGGCTTCCTTGGGGAAAACCGTCGAGCGCAACCGGGAGGTCTTCGAGAAGACAGCCGAGGCGGTGAAAACCAACGAAGGATCCCTCCGGCGTGCGGCCGAGGCCGGCGAGACAGCGCTGCGGGTCTTCAGCGAGAACGAAGCGGTCCTGGATCGGTTCCAGCGGACTACGGGCCAGCTTCTCGAAGGCATCGGCGAAAAGTTTAAAGAAACCTTCCAATCTAAAATGCCGTTCTCTCTCGAACAAGGGAAGGTGGCCTTTCAGAGTTTCCAACAGACTGTGGGGAAGGGCCTGGAGGAGTCGTTCTTCGTCACCTTCACGGGCAACATGGAGAAGGTGCGGGACCGCTGGGAGAAGTTCGTGGACGACCTCCACAAGGCGTTCCTCCAGTCCCTCGCCAAGATGGCCTCGGCCCTGGTGCAGGAGAACGTCTTCGCTCTCCTCTTCAAGCTGGGCGAGGGGGCCCTGGGCGCCGCCCTCAAGGGGGTCCAAAACCTCCTGGGTCTCGCCGAGGGGGGGCTGGTGAAGAAACCCACCCTGGCCCTCCTCGGGGAGGGGGGGCCCGAGGCCGTGCTGCCCCTCCGGGCCATCGAGGGCGTCATCCGCCGGGGGGTCGAGAGCGCCTTCGCCGACCGGGCGGTGAGCGAGGCCGCCACCCGGTCGGCCCTCGAGGCCGGGCTGGAGCTCGGGATCGAGGAGACGGCCGCTCAGGCCGCCCTGGCGGCCCGGGCGGGCGCGGCGGCCGTGGCGCTCCCCTTCTTCGAGGTCTTCACCGAGGGGGTCCTCCGGCGCCCGGGCTTGGTGCGGACCACGGGCGACATCCTCTTCGGCGAGCGGGGCCCCGGCCTCATCCAAAAGGGATTGGGCGCCCTGGGGCTCCCGGCCTTCCGGGAGGGGCCCACGCCCGAGGAGCGGGGGATCGCGAACAACGCCCTGGCCGCCTCCCTCATCGAGCGGGTGGGCGAGTTCCTGCGGTCGGGCCTCGCCTCGGAGCCCTCGGCGAACGACTTCCCGGCCGGGAGCCACGCCGAGTTGGACGCCCTGATCGCCCGCCGCCTGGGGCCCGGGGCGCTCGATCTCATCCGCTCGGCCGGGCCGGCCGGGCTCTCCCCCGCGGGGGCCGTCAGGGCGTTCTTCGGGGAGGACGTGATCGGCCGCTTCGACGCGGCGCTCGGCCGGCTCCTCTCGGGCGCGGACGCCGAGGGGCGCTTCCTCCGGGGGCCGGCGCTCAGGCTCCTCGGCGAGGCCGGGCCCGAGCACGTCTTGAACGTGGACAGCCCCCAATCCATCCGCGCCCTCCAGGAGGGCCTGCGGCCCATCCTCCGGGATCTTTTCGAGGAGGAGCGGCCGGCCCTGGGCCGGGGGGAGACGCACATCCACGTGGACCTCCGCGGGGCGTTCTTCCCGGACCCCCGGGCGGTCGAGCGGCTCTTCCGCCTGCTCGAGGATTTCCGCCGCGGCCGGCGGGTCGTCCAGGCCGCCGGCGCCTGACGCGAACCAGCGCGCAATTCCCGTAAACGCCCTCTCCCCTCCGTCCCCTACCTTGTCTCCCGGGAGGCGGAGCCCTCCCCCCGCGCGGGGCGGGGGCGGGCGGCCCCGCCGGATTAGCCTGGGAAGGGAGAAAGATGGGCCACCGGTTTTTTTACCAAAACCTCATCGGAGCGGGGACGGCCATCGCGGCCTCCTCGGCGGCGCCGGGCTTCGTGGGAGGGGCCGTCCCCCGGGTGGCGAACGGGCCGGGGAGCGCGGTCTTCTCGGGGAGCTACGCGGGCGAGGACCAGGAGGTCTACACGGTCGAGATCGACGCGGAGGGCGACGCGGGCGCGGCCACCTTCAAGTGGAGGAAGACCTCCACCCCGGCCGGCGCCTGGGAGGCTTCGGGGGTGCCCACCGCCGCGACGGACACCCTCCTGGAGGCCGGGGTGAACGTCCGCTTCACGAACGGGGCCCCCTCCCCCGCCCTCAAGGTCGGGGACCGCTGGCAGGCCACGGCCTCGCGCTTCCGCTCGCCCCGGAAGATCCACGACCTCGACCTCGCCACCCGGTGGCGCAGCGCATCCCCGCCCGCCGACCCCGAGACCCTGACCTTCGACCTGGGCTCCCCCCAGGCGCCGGACGCCCTCATCCTCCACGGGCACAACCTCTCCGCGGGGGCCGCCGTCCGGATCCAGGCCAACTCCTCCGACGCCTGGGGGGCGCCGCCGGTGGACGAAGCTGTGACCTGGCGGGCGGGGACGATGCACCGCTACCTGACGACGGCGCCGCGCTCCTACCGCTACTGGCGCCTCCTGATCGGGGGAGAGGCCGGGAACCCCGACGGCCACGCCGAGCTCGCCGAGGTCTACCTGGGCGGCTTCTTCGAGCCCGCCTTCAACTATGCCTGGCGCAACCTCCTCGAGGAGGAGGCCCTGGAGGCCCGCCGGGAGACCGAGAGCGGGGTCGAGAAGACGGTGCTCCTGAACCGCGGCCGGCGGGCGCTCCTCCCCTACCGCCACGTGGCGGCCGCCGAGCGGGATCTCTTCCTCGCCATGTTCCGGGCGGTCAAGGACAAGGACAACGAGCGCAGTCGGCCCCTCTTCGCCCACCTGGACGTTGACGATCCGGCGTCGCTCCTCTTCGCCGCCCTCGCGGGGCGGTTCTCCCCCGTCGAGGAGGGGCCGGATGATTTTTCCTTCGAGCTCGAGCTGCGGGAGCGGCTGACGTAGGGGGGCGGCCACGGGGAACCCCAA
>CAYMWZ010000373.1:0-2764 GCA_964394385.1 uncultured Nitrospinaceae bacterium
GTGGTGAACGCGGGGGACGGCTGCCACGAGCACCCCACCCAGGCCCTCCTCGACCTCTACACCATCCGGGAGCACAAGAAGGCCATCGAGGGCCTGAACGTCTCCATCGTGGGGGACATCGCCCGCAGCCGGGTGGCCCGCTCCGACATCGCGGGGCTCAAGAAGCTCGGGGCCAACGTCACCATCTGCGGCCCCTCCACCATGCTCCCGGCCGAGGCCGACTGCCTCGGCGCTCGCGTGACCATGCGCCTGGAGGAGGCCATCGAAGAGGCCGACGTCTTGATCGCGCTGCGCATCCAGATCGAGCGCGGGGCGGGGGCGAGCTTCCCGAGCGCGCGCGAGTACGCCGCCACCTACGGGATCACCCGGAAGCGCCTGCGCGCCGCCAAGCGCGACCTCCTCATCATGCACCCGGGGCCCATCAACCGGGGGGTCGAGATGGCCCCCGACGTGGCCGACGGGCCCTTCTCGGTGATCCTGGAGCAGGTCGAGTACGGGGTCGCCTGCCGGATGGCCATCCTCTACCTCCTGTCGGCGAGGAAGGATGAGGAGGGGCCCCCCCGGGCCGGGGAGGAGCGGCCCGCCGAGGCGGCCCCGGCCCCGAGGAGGAGGACGGAAGATGCCCTTGCTCATTAAAGGCGGAAGGCTCATCGACCCCGCCCAGGGGACGGACGAGGCCCTCGACCTCCTGATCGAGAAGGGCGTCGTCACCCGGCGGGGGCGGGGGCTCGCCCCGAGGAAGGGGGATGAGGTCCTGGACGCCTCGGGGCTCGTGGTGGCCCCCGGCTTCATCGACATGCACGTCCACTTCCGGGAGCCGGGCCAGGAGTACAAGGAGGACATCGAGAGCGGGACCCGCGCCGCGGCCGCGGGGGGGTTCACGGCGGTGGCCTGCATGGCGAACACCGAGCCGGTGAACGACACGAGCTCCATCACCGAGCGCATCCTGAAGCGCGCCCGCGAGGTGGGGGCCAGCCGGGTGTTCCCCATCGGGGCGGTCTCGGTGGGCTTGAAGGGCGAGGCCCTGAGCGAGATGGCCGAGCAGCGGGCGGCCGGCGCCGTCGCCTTCAGCGACGACGGCGTCCCGGTCCGCACGGCCGCCCTGATGCGCGCGGCCCTCGAGTACGCCGGGATGCTGGGGGCGCCCGTCCTCGACCACGCCGAGGACCGCTCCCTCTCCCAGGGGAAGGTCATGCACGAGGGGAGGATCTCGACCGAGCTGGGGCTCGCGGGGAACCCGGCCGCCAGCGAGGACATCTGCGTCTTCCGGGACATCCGCCTGGCCGAGCTGGCGCGGGGGAGGCTCCACATCCTCCACCTCTCCTCCCGCGGGGCGGTGGCCCTCGTGCGCGAGGCCAAGGGGCGCGGGGCGCGGGTCACGGCCGAGGCCACCCCCCACCACTTCACCCTGACCCACGAGGCCATGCGGGACTTCAACTCCTCAGCCAAGATGGCGCCCCCCCTCCGGGAGGAGGCCGACCGCCAGGCCCTCCTCGAGGGCCTGAGAGACGGCACCATCGAGGTCATCGCCTCGGACCACGCCCCCCACTACGAGGCCGAGCTTCAGGTCGAGTTCGACGAGGTCCCCTTCGGGGTCGTGGGCCTGGAGACGGCCGTGCCCCTGGCCCTGGACCGCCTGGTGCACGGCGGCGTGCTGAGCCTCCCCCAGCTCATCTCGAAGTTCACCGCCGGGCCCGCGAAGGCGCTCGGACTTCCGCTCGGGACCCTGGCCGAGGGGGCGCCGGGGGACGTCACGGTGCTGGACCCGGCCCGCGAGATCGCCGTCGACTCCGAGGCCTTCGAGAGCCGGGGGCGGAACACCCCCTTCGGCGGCTGGCGGCTCAAGGGCTGCGCCGTGGCCGCCGTGGTGGCCGGGGAGGTGAGGATGAACCGGATCGCGGGCCCCCTCCAGATCTTCGCCCCGGAGCGCGTGGCGTGAGGCCCATCTGCTCGCGCCGCGGGGGCGCCCCCGCCGCCCTCCTCGCCCTGGAGGACGGGCGCGTCTTTAGGGGGCGGGCCTTCGGCGCCGGGGCCGAGGCCGAGGGGGAGATCGTCTTCAACACCGCCATGACGGGCTACCAGGAGGTGCTGACCGACCCCTCCTACCGGGGCCAGATGGTGGTGATGACGTATCCCCACGTCGGGAACTACGGGATCATCCCAGGCGACGAGGAGAGCGCCCGCGTCTGGGTCGAGGCCTTCATCGTGAAGGAGGTCTGCCGGAGGCCGAGCAACCACCGCGCCCGGGGGGACCTGGACTCCCATCTCAAGGAGCACGGCGTCCCCGGGATCGAGGGGATCGACACCCGGGCCTTGACCCGCCACATCCGCGAGGCGGGGGCGCTGAAGGCCGTCCTCTCCTGTACCGATCTCGACGCGGAGCGACTGGTCGCCCGGGCCAAGGCGAGCCCGGGGCTGGACGGGCGCGACCTGGTGCGCGACGTGACCTGCGGGGCGCCCCATCCCTTCGGCGAGAGGCGGGGGAGGCCCCTCTGCGTGGCCTATGACTTCGGCGCCAAGCGCCACATCTTCGAACAGCTCTCCAAAAGATTCGACCTGGAAGTCGTCCCCGCCGCCGAGACGGCCGAGGCCGTCCTCGCGAGACGGCCCGCCGCCGTCTTCCTCTCGAACGGCCCCGGCGACCCGGCGGCCCTGGGGTACGTCGTCGAGAACGTGAAAAAGATGCTGGGGAAGGTGCCCGTCGTGGGCATTTGCCTGGGGCACCAGATCCTCGCCCAGGCCTTGGGCGGAAAGACCTACAAAT
>CAYMWZ010000374.1:0-2731 GCA_964394385.1 uncultured Nitrospinaceae bacterium
CCTTCGCATCCCGTCTCCCCCACCTCCGCGCAATGGCCCCCCGGCGCGGCGGGCCACCCGAGAGGATCTCACTGGAAGACCTCAGAGGTATGCATCACCCCAGGCGCCACCATTTCCGAGCGGACCAGCCCTCGGACGAGCGCCACGGCCGCTACCGGTAGGAGGGCCATCTGGAGCATTGGGAGGAGGCCGACCTCCAGCCAGAGGAGCCGGGGCATGGTCTCCTGGTATCCCCACCGCGATGTCAGGTGAACGCCCTGGACCTCGATAGCCACCGCAAGCGCAACACCAGACGCCAGTAGGACGAAGTACCCCGCCCGACCCCGGGCCCAGACCCACAAGGGATCTCGGAACACGGCGACACCAAGCCAATACAGGGCCAGAATCATTACCCCGTCGCCGAGGGCGGGGAGCAGGCACTGGACCGCCGCCTCCTCCAGAGTCCGCAGCGGGAGGAAGAACAACGGCATCTGAAGGACCTCCCAGGCGTAATTCAGCGCGGCACCGACAAGGACTCTGTACCGTCAGAGGTTTGTCCGCGGCCAGCTCGGTGTGAGCCTCACGACGCCGCTGTTCGCCCGATCCCCCGGCACTTGTCCACCGACCGCGGGCGGTCGAATACCTTCGCCTAAACCATTCAAAGTGTCCTCATGGGCTTAGCCAAACCCAGTGATGAGGCCTCCTTTGAACAGCCAGTAGTATAGGATGTAGGACCCTGAGAGGAGCACGAATACTGCGGCCGCCCGCTCCGCATAGGGGAGCACCCTCCATAGGCCGCTCTCGATGATCCCCTCTTTGAAAAGGGCGATCCCGAGGGTGAGGACGATCAGCACGAGGCCCATCCCCAGGCCGTAGGTGATGAACTGGACGAGGCCGCGGAGGAACCCCCCGCTCGCCAGCGCGCTTCCGACCACCATGAGGAAGATTGGGAGGGTGCAGCTCAGCGAGGCCGCTGCGAACGCGACGCCAAAGACGAAGAACCCCCCCACACCAGTGGACCCGGGAGTCCCGATCCGGCCGGCCACCCGGGCCAGGGATGCGGCGAAGACCGTGCGCCCCGCGAGCATCGCCAGCCCCAGCGCCACCAGGCCGACGCCAATGGCCACGGCGATCCAGGGCATGGCCGGAATCAGAAAACTCCCGCCTGCGGAGACCCCGGCGCCGATGACGGCAAAGAGCACGACGAATCCCGCCGAGGCGGTGAGTCCCACGAACAGCGCTCTGAGCGTCCTGAGGGCGATGGAGCGCTGGTAGAACGCGCCGTCCTGAGCGCCCAGGTAAACGGAGAGGTACGCCGGCAGCATGGCGAACCCGCAGGGGTTCACCGTCGAGACCATCCCGGCCCCGAAGGCGTAGCTCACGGGGAGCCAGCCTACCAGCGCCTCCATCCAGCCCACGACGACCTGCTGGATCTCGCTCATAGGGCCTTGTTCACCTCGGCTCGCAGGGTCTCGTAGGGGGTCGCGCCGGCATCCCGATAGACCACCTGCCCCTTGCGATTGATGATGATCGTGGTGCCCAGCGCCCTGACGTTGAAGGCCGCCACGGCAAGCCGGTTGAGATCTTCTGCCAACACCACGTCGTCCCCACCGCCCATGTACAGCCAGAAGGCCTTCCACAGCTCCATGCGCGCCTGCTCGGGAAGGATATTGATCGCGACCACCTCGACGCCCCGCCGCTTACTCTCCGCCCGAACTTTGGCGAGGGCTGGAGCCTCCAGCCCACACGTGGGTCAGCCAGGAAACGAGAAGTAGAGCACGACGACCTTCCCCTTCTGGTCGGCGAGGCGAAACGTCCCGTTCTCCGTCTTCAGGGTGATGTCGGGTGCCGGCTCGCCGGCCGCCCAGGCGCCGCCGAGCAGGGCGGTGGGAAAGAGGAGAGAAGCGATGATGCCTGCGATGAATGCCCGGCGGCATGCCGGGACATATCGCTTGCGCTTCGCCCACGCGCCAGTGGCCCCTTCCGTGTTGACGATCGCCCGCCCACGAGCACCGGGACGTTCGCCGTGTCTCTTTCGCGTCATCTCGGCCTCCTCGGTTTCTCGAGTTTCATCGTTCGTCCTCCCAGGGCGTGGACTCGACGCGATCGCCGGCAGGCCCGATTGCCCGGACAATCGCCGCCCGCTCGACCTGCCTCCGCACCACTTTCACCGTCCGCCGCGTCACGTTGCCTCTAACGTTCTGCGCCCCCACCTTGGTCACCGCGTCGCGATGGGGGTCACGCAGGCCATGGGCGTGATCTTCCCCCCACCTTCAGCGTCACCGTCTCCGCCACGGCGGCTACCTGGTCTGCGGAACTGGCCTCTCCGCGATGGGCCGGAAGCTGTGCTGGCCCAAAGACGCGATGACCTCGGCCCGGTTGACGCGTGTGGCATCGAACCGGATGGTCGCCTGCCCCCGGGACCTCGTCCGCGATCGCGCCATTCGCCATCAGCTCGGTGGGCAGGGCACAGCAGTCCGGCAGGCCCTCGGCGGCGTCCAGGAACGTTACCGCATCACCCGCTGGCGACTGGCCCTCACCCGCGCCGGCGGCCAGCGAGGCGACGTCAACCTCCCCCACGGCCAGTCGGCTCCATATCCGTCCGCACCCCAAGGCACGCCCTCGCGTCTTCTCAGCGAATCGCCGTCATCGCCGTGCAGGTCACCCGGCCCTACCTCGTCAGCGCTGAGCTGCTGACGTTGCCGAGTAGCCCGCCTGACTCAGGGCCGCGATCATCTGCTCGACCGTGACC
>CAYMWZ010000375.1:0-2730 GCA_964394385.1 uncultured Nitrospinaceae bacterium
CGGCCCGCGCGCCCTCCTCCTGATAGTGGACTTTGAACTCCCCTTGACAGAAGCGGTCGGGGTATCCGAGATGGAGGTCATGCACCCGAGGCAGCCGGGCGCATGACCTGCATCTCGGTCCGGTAGACCGGGGGTAGCCTCCCTCCGCCAATCCCGGCGAATTTCGCTTGACAGGTGCCCTGCCGTGTGCTAGTGTCCTAGTATCTTATATGACTAGGAAACGCGGACCATCCCGAGCTCGCCTCCTGGCCCTGCGGCGCCAGGAGCGGGCCAAGCTGCAGCCGGTGGAGGAAGTCATCCGGGGGACGCTCGTGCGGTACCTTTTGACCTGTGGGAAACCCACCTGCCGGTGCCACCGCTCGGTTAAGGATCGCCATGGCCCGTACTGGTACGTCGCCGTCTCGTATGCGGGGGGGCGTCAGCGTCGCTACCTGATCCCGGCCGCGTACGTCGAGCGGGCCAAGCGGGGGATTCGGGTCTACGCGAGGGTGTGGGCGGGGCTGTGCCGGATTTCGGAGATCAACCTGGAGTTGCTGAAGCTCGACCGATAGGAGGGGAGGGATGGACCGCCCGCAGGAGGCCAGCCGATGTCGGCAACGCATTGCCGAGGGCCTGGCCCGATTGGCGCGCGTGGCCCAAGGGGTGCAAGCACGAGACCGGATGATCCGGGCGAGTCTGTACCGGTATCGCCGGCGCTGTGGAGCCCCGGGGTGTCGGTGTCGGCGGGGTGAACTGCACGAAGGACGGGCCTTGTCGGTGAGCGACGGCGGGCGTTCGCGCACGATGTCCTTGGCCGGGTTGGACCTGGCGGAGGTGGAGGGCCTGGTGGAAGCCTACCGGCAGTGGCGGCAGGCCCGGGCGAAGATGGTGCGGGGTTTTGCCGAGGTGCTCCAAGCCGTGGACGAGTTGGGGCGCCTGCGGAGCGTACCGGTGGAGCGCCGAAGGCGCGGGGGGGCGTCAGAGGAGTGAGCCAATCCCGGGAGGAGCGCAAGGCGGCGTGGGAGAAGGTCTCGCAGGCCGCCTTCGCCCAGATCGACAGGCCGGAGGAGGAGATGCTCAAAGAGACCTTCTCTGAAATAGAGGCGGTCGTCCTGGAGGAGGCGCGCAAGCTGGGCCTGGAGTTGCTTCGGACGCGATTGGAGCTGGACCCGCGCTCCCGGACGGATCGGGAGTTCGCCTGCACGGGATGCCAGAAGCCCCTACGCGTGCAGGAGCCCCAGCAGGTGCGCCGGCTGGAGACGGTGCTGGGGGAAGTGGAGTACCGCCGGCCCTATGGAGTCTGTGATCGGTGCGGCCTGAGCTACGCGCCGCTGGATGGCGGGTTGGGGATTCCCGTGAGTGGGGGAAGCGTGGGACGCACGCAGCGAGTCTGCCACGCGGCGGTGACGGGGCGCTCGTTCGAGACGGCGGCCGAGATCCTCCGGGAGCACGACGGGATTGAGCTGTCGGCCAAGCAGGTGCGGATCCTCAGCGAGAGCGAGGGGCAGCGAGTGGTCGAGGAATGGCGAGCGGAGGTGGAGGCCTTTCGGAGGCGGGAGCTGTCCTTTGCGGGGCCCGAAGCGGTAGAGCTCCTCGTGGTGACGGCGGACGGAGGACGGGTTCAGACGCGGCAGCGCCAGGACGGGAGCGCCTGGAGGGAGGACAAGGTCGGGGGCGTGTACGACGCGATCCCCCGAAAAGATTCCGCCGCGGCGTCGGCGGATCACTACGAGGGGGCCAAGGCCGGGACGAAGACGTACGTGGCGAGCCTTTCGACCTGGGAGGAGTTCGGATGGATGCTGTGCGTGGAGGCTTGGCGTCGAGGGTATGAGCGCGCCAAGCAGAAGCTGTTCATCTCGGACGGGGCGGTGGCGCTGAGGACGTTGCGGCAGGCGCACTTCCCGGACGCCCTCTTCATTCTGGATTGGTATCACGCCACCGAGCACTTGGCCGATGCAGCCAAGGCCGCCTTTGCCGAGGACATGGAGGCGTACCGCGCCTGGTACCAGACGCTGAAGGATCACCTCTGGCAGGGCGATGTGGAGGCGATCTTGGGAGCGCTTCAGAAGGAGTCTGGGCGCGTGGGCCCACCCGGGCCCAAGGAGGCGGACAGCTCGCCGAGGGTCGTGTTGCATCGCAACCAGGGCTACTTCGCGGACAACCGCGAGGGGATCAACTACCCAAAGTTTCGAGCCGAAGGGTGGCCGATCGGCTCAGGGATCGCGGAGGGCGCGGTCAAACAATTCGGGATGAGGCTGAAGGGAACGGAGAAGTTCTGGAACGGCTTCGGATTCGGCTTGGGCGCAGACGAGATGCTGGCCCTCTGCGCCTTGCACCGCTCCGAGGACAACCGTTGGCGGGAGCACTGGGACCGCCGATCGCGGGCCTACGTGAGAACGCCCAAATGACGGATCCCGCCTTGTCGCCCGCGACGGCCCGCGCGCCCTCCTCCTGATAGTGGACTTTGAACTCCCCTTGACAGAAGCGATCGGGGTATCCGAGATGGAGGTCATGCACCCGTGGTGGCGCCGCGCCTTGAACTCGGCAGACCTTTCCGGTACTATCCGTCTATACGGAGAGTTCCGTACAGGAGGATGTATGGAGGAAAGGGCCGAGACGCTCAGGTGCTACTCCCGTCTCTGGAAGATCCTCTCGGAGCGCAAGATGACGGTCGCGGACTTGGGCCGAGCACTGGCGCGGCGGGGGGTGCGGGTCAACGTGAAGACGCTCTATCGCCTGACCGATCCCACG
>CAYMWZ010000376.1:0-2730 GCA_964394385.1 uncultured Nitrospinaceae bacterium
GCCGCAACGCCATCGTGGTCTTCTTGTGCATCGAGCTCATGCTGAACGGGGCGAATCTGGCATTCATCGCCTTCGGCCGCTTCATGGACTCCGTGGACGGCCAGCTGGTGGTTTTCTTCGTGATGGCGGTGGCGGCGGCCGAGGCGGCGGTGGGCCTGGCCATCGTGGTCCTCATCTACCGGAACCGCGAGTCCACCGACCTGGATGACGTGAACCTGCTGAGGCTATAGGGCCCATGGGCGCGCTGGTGCTGATCCTCCTCTTTCCCCTCGCGGGGCTCTTGGCTAACCTCCTCGTGGGCTTCCGGCGGGGGGAGAAGTTTGCCGGCTGGACGGCCACGGGCGCAATGGCCCTCGCTTTCCTCGCGGCCCTGGCGGGCTTCTCCGCCCTCCTGGGCCAGCCGCCCGGCCAGCGGGTCCTGCGGGCTGCGCTATTCGATTGGATCCCCATCGGTGGGCTCCAGGTGAAGGCGTCCTTCCTCCTCGACCCCGTCTCCTCGGTCATGTCCCTTGTGGTGACGGGGGTGGGCTTTCTCATCCACTTCTATTCCATGGGCTACATGCACGGGGACCGGGGGGCGGTCCGCTACTTCATCTATCTGAACCTCTTCTCCCTCTCCATGCTCATCCTGGTGCTGGGGGACAACTTTTTGGTCCTCTTCGTGGGCTGGGAGGCGGTGGGGCTTTGCAGCTACCTGCTCATCGGCTTCTGGCACGAGCGGGACTCCGCCGCGGAGGCGGGCAAGAAGGCCTTCGTCGTGAACCGCGTGGGGGACTTCTGCTTCCTCATTGCGCTTTTTCTCATCTTCGGGGTCTTCGGGACGCTCGATTTCGCCGAGGTGTTCGCGAAGGCTCCCGACGTGCTCGGGGCCGGGAGCGGGGCCGCCACGGCGATCTGCCTGCTTCTGTTCGCCGGGGCGACGGGGAAGAGCGCCCAGATCCCCCTCTACGTCTGGCTCCCCGACGCGATGGAGGGCCCCACCCCGGTGAGCGCCCTCATCCACGCGGCGACCATGGTGACGGCGGGCGTCTACATGGTGGCGCGCACCCACGCCCTCTTCGCGCTCTCGCCCCTGGCGATGACCGTGGTGGCCACCGTGGGGGCCCTCACGCTCCTGCTCGCGGCCTCGATCGCGCTCGTGCAGAACGACATCAAGCGCGTCTTGGCCTACAGCACGGTGAGCCAGCTCGGCTACATGTTCCTGGCCTGCGGGGTGGGGGCCTACTCCGCCGCCCTCTTTCACCTGATGACTCACGCCTTCTTCAAGGCGCTCCTCTTTTTGGGGGCGGGGAGCGTCATCCACGCCCTGGGCGGGGAGCAGGACATCCGCAGGATGGGCGGCCTGCGGGCGGGCCTCCCCGTCACGAGCTGGACCTTCACCGTGGGGGCGCTGGCCATCGCGGGGATCATTCCCTTCGCCGGCTTCTTCAGCAAGGACGCCATCCTCTACGCGGCCATGACCCCCCCGAGGGGCGGGCTCCTCTTCTGTCTGGCGGGGGCGGCGGGGGCGCTCATGACCGCCTTCTACATGTTCCGCCTCGTCTTCAAGGTCTTCCACGGCAGGTGCTCCCTCTCCCTGGAGCAGCAGCAGCGGCTGCACGAGTCGCCCCGCAGCATGCTCGTTCCGCTTCAGGCCCTGGCCGTGCTTTCGCTCGTTGGGGGATGGGTGGGGCTCCCCCTCGTCCCGGGGGCGAACGCCTTCGGGGATTTCCTCGCGCCCTCCCTCGGCGGACCGGGGGCGGAGCACCACGAAGTGGTCTTCGAGTTGGTGATGATGGGGGTCTCCCTGGCAATCGCCTTTTTGGGGATCTATCTCGCCTACAATTTTTACTTTTTGCGCCACGCGGGCGGCGCGGCCTGCGCCGAGCGGTTTCCCGGCCTCTACCGTCTCTTGGTGGACAAGTACTACGTGGACGAGGCCTACGACTTTCTCTTCGTCCAGCCGGTTAAGCGCGCCTCGGTTTGGGCCTGGCGCGCCTTCGAGGACGGGTTCATCGACGCCGCGGTGAACGGGGCGGGGGAGGTGGTTCAGGCCGCGGGGGGGGCGCTCCGCCGCCTCCAGACCGGCTACGTGAAGAGCTACGCCGTCTCGATGCTCGTGGGGGCGCTGGCCATCCTTTTGTATTTGACCGTGCGGGGCGGCTAACGCCCGCGGAGGGAGGCCCGAACCGGGGTGGAGGGATTTCCGCTGATCACCTGGATGCTCTTCTTGCCCCTCGCGGGAGGGGTGGCGCTCGCCTTCGTCCGGGATGAGGACGAGGCGGGGCAGAGGCGCGTGCGCCTCCTGGCCATGGCCTTCTCCCTCGCCGCCTTCGCCCTCTCGGCGGCGCTCTTCTTTGCCTTCCGGACCGGCGTGGCGGAGATGCAGTTCGTCGAACGGGCCGAGTGGATCCCCCGCTTCGGGATCGCCTACAAGGTCGGAGTGGACGGCATCAGCCTGCCCCTCGTCCTCCTCACCGCCTTCCTCACCCCCATCGCCATCCTCTTCTCCTGGGAGGACGTCACGCGCCGCGTGCGCCTCTACCACATGGCGCTGCTTTTCCTCGAGACGGGGATGCTCGGCGTCTTCTTGGCTCTCGATTTCTTTCTCTTCTACGTCTTCTGGGAGGGGATGCTCATCCCGATGTACCTCATCATCGGGGTGTGGGGCGGCCCCCGGCGCATCTACGCCGCCATCAAGTTCTTCCTCTACACCATGGCGGGCAGCGTGCTGATGCTGGTCGCCATCCT
>CAYMWZ010000377.1:0-2706 GCA_964394385.1 uncultured Nitrospinaceae bacterium
TTGAAGACCAGGGCCGAGAAGGGGGCCTCCTCCGTGGGGGGGCGCTCCTCCACCCGGGCCTCCGCGCCGTCCTCGGGCTGGGGGAGGCGCCCCGCGGCCGGGGGCACGTCGAGGGGGGAGGGTAGATAGTCCACCACGGCGTCGAGGAGGGGCTGAACGCCCCGGTTGCGCAAGGAGGAACCGCAGAAGACGGGAACCAGGGCGCAGGCCAGCGTCCCGCGGCGCAGGGCCCTCTTCAAGGCGCCCCCTTCGATGGGCCGGCCCTCCAGGAAGGCGGCCATGATGGCCTCGTCGTGGTCGGCGGCGGCCTCGACCAGGGCCTCGCGCAGGGCGGCGGCCTTCTCCCGGAGCGCCTCGGTGGGGGCCTCGCGCAGGACGGTGCGGCCCTGGTCATCCTCGGGCCAGGTGATGTACTCGCCCGTCAGGATGTCCACCTGGCCCTTGTAGGCGGCGCCCTCGCCGTCGGGCCACTGCATGAGGAGGGGGCGCGCCCCCAGTTTCTGGCGCATCATGGCCACCGTGCGCTCGAAGTCGGCCCCGATGCGGTCGAGCTTGTTGACGTAGGCCAGGCGGGGGACGCGGAACTTGTCCGCCTGGCGCCAGACGGTCTCGCTCTGGGGCTCCACCCCCTCGACGGCGCTGAAGATGGCGACCGCACCGTCCAGGACACGGAGGCTGCGCTCCACCTCGATGGTGAAGTCCACGTGGCCCGGGGTGTCGATGAGGGTGATCTCGTGGTCCTTCCAGAGGCAGGTGATGGCCGCCGCCGTGATGGAGATGCCCCGCTCGCGCTCCTGGATCATCCAGTCCGTGGTGGCCTGGCCTTCGTCCACCTCCCCCATGCGGTGGATGGCGCCGGTGTAGAAGAGAATGCGCTCGGTGGTGGTGGTCTTCCCGGCGTCGATGTGGGAGATGATGCCGATGTTGCGGCGCTGGGGGAGCGCGGGGCGCTTCATGGTGTCCTCGAGCCTTCTTCGGCCACGCAGAGAAAGATCCGCTGGGGTGGAAGATTACCCGGATGGAGGAGGGAGGAAAACGCCCCCGGCCCTTGGGCGGGGCGGAGCGCCGCCTGCCGAGGACGGCCGTCCCCGGCGGGAAGGGGCGAAGGATGGCTTCGGCCGCTCAGGCCGCCCGCGGGCGCTCGGGCTCCTCCGCCTCCTCGGTGAAGGGAAGCTCGGGCTCGGGCGAGAGCCGACTCACGAGCTCCTCCTGGCGCTGGCTCCACTCCCCGAAGGTGAGCGCACCCTTGAGGAGCTGCTGGAGGTTCTGAAGACAGGCTCGGTGGATGAGTTTGGGCTTGGTCGGCGTCGTCATGTCAGGCCCTCTCTTCCATCGGCGGCGAGTGGGGCCAAATCCCCTTACCACTATATATAGTACCCATTTCGGATTTTAGCACCTATATTTTGATTCATCTAGCTATTCGTCCCCAGAAAACGAATATAAAACGAATGAAATGAAAGTGCAATAGGATTTTTGCTAAAATTTCGTTTTTTAGAAAAACACCTGATTTTTCAGTTGCTTTCACCAAACAATTGGGCGCCCCGCCTCACACGCCCCTTTTTCCCCGAGGGGGCCCATGATAAGAAAAACCCTCCCGCCCCGAGGAGGACCGGATGTCTCGCCCACGCCAAGGCTTGATCCATCGCGCGGCGGCGCTCGCCCTCGCGGGCCTCATCCTAGCTGCCTGCGGCGGGGGCTACGAGACGGTGACCCCGCGGGGCGAGGGGGTGAAGGAGTGGTTCCTCGAGGTGCCCGGAGGAAGGATCGAGGCCCTCGCCATCTGGCCCCCGGGCCGGGGGCCGCACCCCGCCCTTCTCCTCATCCACGCGGCCGAGGGGCGGGCCCAGAGATTCCGCCGGACCATGTTCGACCTGGCCCGGGAGGGCCTCTTCACCATGAGCATCTCCCTCCCCGGCTTCGGGGAGTCCACGGGGCCGGAGGATTTCGCCGGCCCCCGCAGCGTCGAGGCGGTGGTCCGCGCCGCCGACCACCTCGCCCGCCGCTCCGAGGTCCGCCCCGAGGCCCTCGCCGTCTACGGATATGGGCAGGGGGCGGCGGCGGCCCTCCTGGCCGCGGCCCGAAACCCCTGCATCCGCCTCGCCGCCGTGGAGGATGGGGTGTACGACCTTGAGAAGGCGTTCGAGCACCTCCCCGCGGCCGAGCGCGAGCGCCTGCGCCTCCTCCTCGGCGCGACCCCAGAGCAGGACCCCGAGCCCTACCGACTGCGCTCGGCCCTCCTCCGGGCAGGGGAGGTGCGCGGGCCCATCCTCATCATCCACTCCCGCCGCGCCCGGGCCTTCCCCCCCGCCCAGGCGGAGCTCCTGGCCGAGGCCCTCAAGCGCCAGAACCGGCCCCACCGCTTGACCCTCTCCCAGGGAGCCTCCTCGGGGCTCGACCCGAAGCACCCCTCCCTCAAGCGGTGGGTGGTGCCTTTCATGAAGGAGCATCTTCCCTTTAAATAGAGGGGTGAAGCCGGCCCCCTCCGGCCAGACGTTGGAGGAGCCCGCCGGGCAGGGGGGCTCAAGTTTCGGCCCAGACGGCCGAAAAGAAACCGATGGGGGCATCCTTCCGGAACCCTTGGGAGAGGGGCGAAACATGAACGATGTGATCGGCGTCAGCGCCCCCCGCCAGGCCCCCCAGGCCTCCCCCGGTGGCGGCTCCCCGGGGACCTCCGTGGGCCCCCCCTTCTCCGCCCTCCTGGAGGAG
>CAYMWZ010000378.1:0-2703 GCA_964394385.1 uncultured Nitrospinaceae bacterium
TGGGGCGCCGGGGGGTCCCGACGGCCTCGGGCCGCTTCGGCGCCTCGATGGAGGTGGAGCTGGTGAACGAAGGGCCCGTCACCCTGCTCTTGGACTCCCGGGGAGCCTTCTGATGCTCCCCCCCCGCCACGCGCCCCTCCTCCGGGAGAGGTTCGAGGGCCTCCTCGGGACCTACGACGCCACCTTCCTCGACACCGACCCCCTGGGGCTGGTGCACCCCTACCCGCGCGAGGAGGACCGCGAGGCCGCCGCCTTCTTCGCCGCCTCGCTCGCCTTCGGCAACGCCCGGGCCATCCGGGGGAGCCTGGGGCGCATCCTCGCCCGCCTGGGGGAGTGTCCCGCCGAGCGGCTGCGCCGCTTCGAGCTCCGGCGCGACGCCGCGCTCTTCGACGGGCTCTACCACCGCTGGGCGGGGCCCTCCGCCCTGGCCGCCCTCGCCCACCACGCCGGGGCGGCGCTTCGCGAGGCGGGCACGCTCGGCGCCTTTTTCCTCCGTGACTACGACCCCGCGGCCCCGACGCTTCTCGGCGCCCTGGCCGGCTTCCGCCGCCGCCTCCTCGGTCTCGCCCCCGGCGCCAGCCCCCCCGCGGGGTTGCGCTATCTCCTTCCCGACCCCGGGGGGCCGAGCGCCTGCAAGCGGCTGCACCTCTTTCTCCGCTGGATGGTGCGCCCGGCGGACGGCTTGGACCTCGGCCTCTGGCGGGGGCCCCGGCCGGATCAGCTCTTGATCCCCCTCGACACCCACGTCGCCCGCATCGGGCGCCTCCTGGGCCTCACCGACCGCCGCACCCCCGATCGCCGGATGGCCGAGGAGGTGACGGCCTCGCTCCGCCTGCTCGATCCCTCCGACCCCGTCCGCTACGACTTCGCCATCTCGCGCCTGGGAATCCTCGGCCGCTGCCCCAGCCGGCGGGACGCCCGCCTCTGCGCCGGATGCCCCCTCCAGGACTCGTGCCGCTACTGGAGGAGCGTCCCCCAGCGGAGGAGAGAAGCCCTCCTCGCTTCCCGGTAGAACCGAATGTTGGGGAAAAGGAACTACGCCTCCGGCATCCCGGCCTTGCGCAGGCCGGCCAGGTGCCGCTCCTCGTACTGCTTCACGAAAGTCTTGTCCTTTGACAAACCCTCTCCAAATCGGGGGTAGGTGGCCACCGTAGCGCCATCGGGGAAAAGCCTCGTCCCCTCGGCAAGCGCCTCTCTTGCCTCGGCCTCCTGTCCGAGCTGCGCTTGGGCCGAGGCCAAAAGAAAATGGCCATCCGGATATCTCGGGTTCGCAGCGATGGCCCTCTTGGCCCACAAGACCGCCTCCCGGTCGTCGCCGGTCAGCTGCCTCGCCAAACCCGCATGCCGGAACCAGATCGCCGAAAGAGGGTCGCGGGGGCTCAATATCAGCGCCTTTTCGAACCACGAGAAGGACCCGCCCGCCTTCCCCGCGAGAACGAGCATGCTTCCCGTCACGGCATAAGCGGGGGCATAATTGCGGTTCAGCTCTATGATCTTCTCAACTGCGGAGAACGCCTTCTCCAGCTGGCCCGAGCTCCGGAGCGCGATCCCCAGCACGTAGTAGGCGTCTGCGCTCTCCGGATCCAAGGCCGTCGCCCTCTCTCCTGCCTCAAGCGCGCGCCGGAGCAACTCGGCTCTGGGTTCCCGCATCCAGCCGAACTGGGCCGCGCGGAAGTATGCGTACGACCTGCAGGCCCAGGCCCGGGCCGAGTCCGGGTCCAGGCGGAGCGCCTCTTCGATGTGCTTCAGGGCGGTTTGGTTCGTCTGCGGCGTCTGCGGCTTGGCCCACAGCTCCGCCCAGGCGCGCAGGGCGTAGTCCTCGGCGTCGAGGTTCTCCGGCCTTCCCCGTTGGGCTCGGCGGCTCTCAGCCTCGATGACTTGGAGGTTCAGGGTGTGGGCGACACGCCCCGTCACCTCGTCCTGGAGGGAGAAGATGTCCCCGACCTCGCGGTCGAAGCGCTCGGCCCAGAGGTGGCTGCCCGTCCGGCCGTCGATGAGCTGGACGTTCACGCGGACCTGATCACCTGCGCGCCGCACGCTGCCCTCAAGGATGTAGCGGACGCCCAGCTCGGCGGCCGCCTGCTTCACGTCCACCGCCTTGCCCTTGTAGGCGAAGGAGGTGCTGCGCGAGATGACGAAGGCGCCGGAGATGCGCGAGAGGTCGGTGATGAGGTCCTCGGTGATCCCGTCCGAGAAGTAGTCCTGATCGGGATCGCGCGAAAGGTTCTGGAGGGGCAGGACGAAGATGGAGAGCCTCGGCGGCCCTTCCCGCCTGGCGCCATCCTCAACTTTTTCAGTGCTCATCTGAAGGCGGTACGCCCGGATGGGCCGGGCGATGTTCTTCACCGCCTGCTCGCCCATGAACTCCCACTTGAGATCGAGCTTCCGTTCCACCTGATCGAAGACCGTCCCTGAGACGCAGACGTCGCCCCCCTCGGCTAAGCTCTCCAGGCGAGCTGCGATGTTCACCCCGTCGCCGTAGATCCGCTCACCCTCAACGATCACGTCCCCCAGGTTGATCCCGATCCGGAACTCCATCCGCCGCCCGGGCGGCTGATCGGCGTTCAAATCGCGCAAGTGATTCTGAATCTCGACAGCGCACTTGACGGCGTCCACCACGCTGGGGAACTCGACCAGCATATTGTCGCCGGGGGAGTCCACCACCCGGCCGCCGCGCTTCTCGATGAAGGAGGCGTTGGTCTT
>CAYMWZ010000379.1:0-2693 GCA_964394385.1 uncultured Nitrospinaceae bacterium
AACTGGGCGGCGGACTGCTGGGCCGCCTGGGTCGCGGCCAGGAGGATGCCCAGCGCCACGATGATGCCCTTGTTCGCGCTGATCCCCCCCAAGCCGGTGGGCACATAGGCCCCGGCCGGGGAGGCGCCTTGGGCTGGATTGCCATGAACCGCCTGAATCATCCCTCATCCCTCCGGGGGGAGGCCGACTCCCCCATGTCCTTTAGCGGCAAGGGCGGTGAACGCTGAAGGGGGAGGCGGGGAATTTTTTTACATTCGCCCCCGGGCCGGAGGGGGTTGGAGGCGAAATTTCACCGAAACCCTTGAACTGCGGGGAAAGTCAGCCCGGCGAGCGCTCCCCCGCCCCTGACCCGGGGTCCCCATGTTCCGAAAAGTTCTGATCGCCAACCGGGGGGAGATCGCCGTCCGGATCCTCCGCGCCTGCCGGGCGCTGGGGGTGCGGGGAGCGGCCGTCTACAGCGAGGCGGACCGCGACGCCCTCCACGTGCGCATGGCGGATGAGGCCCATCCCGTCGGCCCCGCGGCGCCCGGGGAGAGCTACCTCCGGGCGGAGCGCATCCTTGCCGCCGCCCGGATCTCGGGCGCCGAGGCGATCCACCCCGGCTATGGATTTTTGAGCGAGCAGGCGGCCTTCGCCGAGGCGTGCGAGCGGGCGGGCTTCGTCTTCGTCGGCCCCTCGCCCGAGACCCTCCGCGCGGCGGGGGACAAGATCGCCTCCCGGCGGGCGGCCGAGGAGGCGGGGCTCCCGGTCCTCCCGGGGGCCGCGCCGGATGGAGCCCGCATGGGCCCCTGGCGGGAGGCGGCGGAGCGGCTGGGCTACCCCCTCCTGGTCAAGGCGGCGGCGGGGGGGGGGGGGGGGGGGATGCGCCGGGTGGAGGGCCCCGAGGGCCTGGAGGCGGCCCTCTCGGCGGCCCGGGCCGAGGCGCGGCTCGCCT
Organism: uncultured Nitrospinaceae bacterium; assembly: GCA_964394385.1. Lineage (GTDB taxonomy): Bacteria > UBA8248 > UBA8248 > UBA8248 > UBA8248 > CAYMWZ01. The sequence continues at coordinate 935 of CAYMWZ010000379.1, forward strand.
TCGCCGACGAGCGGGTGTTTCTGGAAAAGCGCTTCCCCTCTGTCCGCCACGTCGAGGTCCAGATCCTGGGGGACGGGAGGGGGGGCGCCCTCCACCTCGGGGAGCGGGAGTGCTCGGTTCAGCGGAGGCACCAGAAGGTGGTGGAGGAGAGCCCCGCCCCCGGCCTGGACCCCAGGGCCCGCGAGGGGATGCGGGAGGAGGCCGTGCGCTTGGCCTCCCGGCTCGGGTACCGGGGGGCGGGGACGGTGGAATTTTTGCTCCCCGAGGAAGGGGGGCATTTCTTCTTGGAGGTGAACGCCCGGCTCCAGGTGGAGCATCCCGTGACCGAGATGGTGACGGGCCTCGACCTGGTCGCCCTTCAGCTCCAGGTCGCGGCGGAGGGCGAGCTCCCCCTCGCCCAAGGGGATGTGCGCTTTTCCGGCCACGCCGTCGAGGCCCGCCTCTGCGCCGAGGATCCCAGCCGGGACTTCTCGCCCCAGACGGGGGTGGTCCGCGCCCTGCATCTCCCCGGCGGCCCCGGGGTCCGCGTGGACGCGGGGGTCGCCCCCGGCTCGGTCGTGGGGCCGCACTACGATTCCCTCCTGGCCAAGGTGGTCGCCTGGGGGGCGGACCGGGAGGCGGCCCTCGCCCGCCTCTCGGCGGCCCTGGCCGAGCTCAGGCTCGCCGGCCTCTGCACGAACCAGGCCTTCCTCGCGGCGCTTGCCGCTCACCCGGCCTTCCGGGAGGGCGCGCTCTCGACGGAGTTCCTCGCCCGCCATCCCGAGGTTCTGGACCCGCCGTTCCCCGAGAATCGCCTGGAGGAAGCGCGACTTGCGGCGGCCCTGGGGCGCTATCTCGCCGCGGGGGAACTCGGGGGGAGGGCGGCCGGAGATCGAGGGGAACCAAAAGACCCCTGGGCTCGGCCGGGCCCGTGGCTTCCGGGGGGAGCCGCGTGAGGCGGTTCAGCTTTCAGGGATGGACGGCCGAGGTCTCGCCCGCGGAGGGGGGGCGCTTCATCGTCTCGATCGGCGGCGAGCGGCGGGAGGTGCGCCTCCTCGCCTGGGAGGAGGGCCTTCTCTCCTTCGAGGCCGGGGGCCGTGTGGTCTCGGCGGCCGTTGAGGCAGGAGGCGGCCGGGTCGAGGTGGTGCTCGGGGGCCGCCGCGCCGTCTTCCCCTTGGAGGATGCGCCTTCGGCGGAGGGCCGGGAGGCCGCCCGAGGCGCGGGGCTGGGCCCCCTCCGGGCCGAGCTTCCGGGGCGGGTCCTGGAGGTGGCGGTCCGGGAGGGGGATCGCGTCGAGGCGGGGCAGGTGCTTCTTCGGATCGAGGCCATGAAGATGGAGCACGCCCTCCGGGCGGGGGCACCCGCGCGCGTGGGCCGCGTCCGAACCCGCCCTGGTGCCCAGATCGCGCAGGGAGAGGTGCTGTTGGAGCTCCTGCCCCCGGGGAGTTAAGACTTCAGCCTAGGAACCGGCGCGCGAGTTCGGGGGTGGGCAGCCGGCAGGTCTCGGATCGGCCGAACCACCGGTACCGGTTGCGCGCGACCCAGTTGTAGAGGGCGTCCCGGAGGGGCGCGGGCACCGCGAGGAGCCCGCAGAGGAGCTTCCAGGGCCAGGCGAGGCGCCGCGCGATCCGAAGCGCCGCCGCCGAGCGCGTGTAGCACCGGCCTCCCTCGATGAGGACCATGCTCTCCAGGTCGAGGGTGGGGAGCCCGTGGCGCCGGAGGAGCGCCCCCCCGGCCTCTGACTGCATGGGCGCGAAGCGGAAGCGCGCGGCGGGATCCC
>CAYMWZ010000380.1:0-2692 GCA_964394385.1 uncultured Nitrospinaceae bacterium
CAGCTCAACCAGGCGACCCTTCACCTGGCCGAGGTCCTGATGGACTCCGCCCTCAGGGAAACCCTGACCTCGAAGCGGGTGACGGAAGCGCTCGGGGAGCGGTAGGCGTTGTGTACAGGGTGACGTTCCTCCCGCTGAACATCACGGTCGAGGTGGACCCGGCCAAGTTTCCCCTCCAGGAAGACGGCCGCCCCGGCTCCATCCTGGACATAGCCCTGGGGAACAACATCGACCTCCAGCACAACTGCGGCGGCAAATGCGCCTGCACCACCTGCCACGTCATCGTCAAGAAAGGGGCGGAGAATCTGTCGGAGAAGGAGGAGGATGAGGAGGACCGTCTCGACACGGCCGAGGGCCTGACGCTCCATTCCAGGCTCGGCTGTCAGGCCGTTGTGAGCGGGGACGTGGTGGTGGAGATCCCGCTGTCGGGCAGGGGAGGCCACAAAGCTCCCGACTAATCGTCGAAGGGGGCATGGCCCCCCTTCCGAAACTCCCCTGATGTGGTTTGAGTATGGCGAGTTCGGCCATGCCGCGGGGCGGGCCGCCCGCAGCACAAGGCCCGAACGGTTTGCGCGGGCCTGGCCCGCGCGCGGAGCGAAAGGGGGCCCGATGGGATTGACGTGGAAGGACGCCGAGGAGATCGCGCTCGAGCTGATGGAGAAGTTCCCGGACACCGACCCGCTGGCGGTGCGCTTCACGGATCTCCACCGGTGGGTCACCGAGCTGGAAGGTTTCTCCGACGACCCGAAGGCCTCCAACGAGGGGATCCTGGAGGCCATCCAGATGGCCTGGCACCGGGAATACGAAGATCGATAGGAGGTTTTCCGCCGGGGGGAGGAGCCGGAATTACCAGGCGATCGCGGAGTCGGCCTCAAAGATCAGGTCAAGGAGCCTGGAATGGGTGATGGAGCCTGAGGAATCGTTTTCGGCGAGCCGGTGGATGATCACGCCGGAAGGGAGAGGGGGGGCAGGCGCCCCGTGCATGAGCACCACGGTGATCTCGGTGCCGGGCTCCCGGCTCTGGCGCTCGATCACTGCGAGCACGGCGGGGCTAATAAAATCGGTTTTGAGCAGATGCAGGAAGCGCGGCATCAGATCTCTCGGAGGGGGGCCACCCAGGCACCCCCACGCGTACGGCGTGGGCGCCCGGGTCCCCGCCCTTCCGAACCTCCCCCCTCGTTGCGCGGGCCAAGCCCGCGCTCGAACCATCAGAACACGATGAAGCGCTCGGCCCTCGCCACCAGTGTTGCGATCTCATCCGGGGAGACCGGGACCACCGTGTGGCCGTCCTCGTTCCAGCCGTGTCCGTCGGCAGGTATGGCCGACCGCTCCACGTAGAAGGTGATGCCGAGCCGCTTGAGACTGTCGCGGAACTTGACGATATCGTCCCCGTCCACCAGGTCGTCGGTGTCGGTGTCCAGCAGATGCGCGGCCGGCCCGATGAGCACGACCGTGACGGCGCTCTCGCCAGCGACGACCCCGAGGGCGATCCGCAGCGCCTCGTTGGCGCGGTGTGACGTGCGTGGATCCTCGAAGATCAGGACCAGAACCGGCGACGGCTCGCCCAATGAATCCCCCGACGGGCAGCTAGTTCAGCGCGATGAAACGCTCGCAGCCGTTGATGAGATCGGTCAGGACCACCAGGCCCGAATAGGTGAGCGCGTCCGAGTCGTCGAGCGGGATTCCGCGCCGCTGGCAGCCGTAGGCGCAAACAAAGAGCTTGACGCCGCGCCGAGCCAGCTCGCGAATCTCGGGCCGGTCCTTGGCGGAGACGGCGTCGTCGATCAGGTAGAGGTAGACGTCGGCGCCCCTTTCCAGCGCGGCCCGCGAGAGCTGGACGACCGTGGGCAGATTTGGGTGCTCAGGTTTCGTGGACAGCATCATCCCCAGTTTTCGGCGCGCGAGGTCCATCGAAGGTCGAGCCTATCACCCGCCCCTTTTCCTGTCAAAGGCGGGCGGTCGAGGGGAAACGTTGACAGTTTCGGACGATCCCGGTAGGGTGGATTTGAAGGATTTCTGCGGATGATCCGGCGGGTGTACCTGGACCACAACGCTTCTACCCCGGTCCATCCCGAAGTGGTGGCGGCCATGCTACCTTACTTCGGCGAGCGGTTCGGGAACCCCTCGAGCGTCCACAGCTTCGGGCGCGAAGCGCGCGACGCGCTGGACGCGGCCCGGGAGACCATCGCCCGCTTTCTCAGGGCGGGCAAGGACGAGTTGCTCTTCACCTCCGGTGGCACCGAATCGGACAACCTGGCCATCAAGGGGGTGGCCTGGGCTCGCGGCTCCGGACACATCATCACCTCCCAGATCGAACACCACGCGGTGCTCCACACCTGCCAGGTTCTCGGGGCGCAGGGGTTCAGGGTGACCTACCTCCCCGTGGACAAATTCGGCATGGTGGATCCCGGCGACACGGCCCGGGCCGTTCGCCCGGACACGATCCTGATCACGGTCATGCACGCCAACAGCGAGGTAGGGACGATCCAGCCCGTCGCGGAGATCGGGCGCATCGCGCGGGAGCGTGGGGTCCCCTTCCACGTGGACGCGATCCAGACTTTCGGGAAGGTCCCCATCGATCTGGACGCCCACGGAATCGACCTCCTGTCATTTTCCGGCCACAAGATCTATGGGCCGAAAGGGGTCGCCGGGCTCTACGTCCGCAAAGGGACCAAGATGGTTGCGATTCAGC
>CAYMWZ010000381.1:0-2690 GCA_964394385.1 uncultured Nitrospinaceae bacterium
ATCGAGGGGGCCGAGGGCCTCGAGGGGACCGGCATCAGCCTCTACCGCGCCTACCGCACCGCCGAGATGTTCGGGGGGCGGATGGAGCTGGCCGCCCCGCCGGAGGGGGGCGCCTCCTTCATCGTCCGCATCCCCTCCGCCGAGGCAAAGAAACCCTGAGATGAACGAGCACCGCCGCGTCGCCCCCGCCGCCCTCACCGCCTTCGCTGCCGAGGTCATCCGCTCCCTGGGTGCCCCCGAGGAGCCCGCCCGCGTTACCGCCGAGGTCCTCGCCGCCGCCGACATGCGGGGGATCTACAGCCACGGGGTGGCTGGGGGGACGGGCCTGGGGGAGCTCGTCGAGCGCTGCCGCGCCGGGGCCATCCATCCCGCCGCGCTCCCCGAGGTGGGCCGCCGGAGAGGCTGGGCGGCCGCCGTCATGGACGCGAAGGGGGGCCTCGGCCCCGCCTCGGCCATGCAGGCCGCCCACCTGGCGGGGGACCTGGCCGATAGCCACGGGGTGGGCCGCGTCCACGTCCACAACGCGAACCACTTCGGCGCGGCCTGCGTCTACGTCGAGGCCCTCATCGCCCGGGGCCTCGCCGCCCGCGCCTCCTGCACCGCGGGGGCGTGGCTCATCCCCCACGGGGGGGACCGCATCCGGCTGGGCACCAACCCCATCGCCTGGGGGGTCCCCTGCGGGGAGGAGGCCGTCGTGATCGACATGGCCACCACCCAGCGGGCCGTGAGCCCGGCCATCCGCGCCGCACGGGCGGGCGAGCCCATCCCGCCGGACTACTTCATCGACGAGGAGGGATGCTCCCTCGAGGGCGTGGTCCCCTACGAGAAGCTCCTGCGGGGCTCGGTCAGGCCCCTGGGAGGGGAGCGTTTTGGCTACAAGGGATCGGGGCTGGCCATCCTGGTGGACCTGGACGGGGTCATCGGCGGGGGCTCGACCGGGCGCGTCGCCAGCATGCGCGAGAACCCCATGAGCCGGATCGCCCAGACCTTCGAGGCGTGGCGGATCGACCTCCTCTTCCCGCGGGAGGAGGCCCGCCGGAGGCTGGCCGAGGCGGCCGCCGACATCCGCCGCCACGGGGGGCCCGGGATGCTCCTCCCCGGGGAGCGCGAGGCGCGCAGGAGGGCCGAGGCCGAGGAGCGGGGGATCCCCTACGAGCCCTCCCAGTGGGAGACGCTCCGGCGGCTCGGGGAGGCGGCGAGGGTGCGGCCCCCCGATCCCCTGCCCGGCTGAGACTTGCGCGAGATCACGCCGTGGCCCCCCCGCCCGGCGGGGGGGCGTCCTCGGACTTCTTCTCGCAGCGGACGTGCTCGATCTGCCGCTCGGTGGCCGTCTCGATGGTGAACACCCACCCGTCCGCCACCAGCCGCTCGCCCGCCTTGGGGATGCGCTCGAACTTGTTGAGGAGGTAGCCCCCCAGGGTGTTGTAGTCCCCCTCGGGGACGGGGATGGCGAGCTCCTCGCGCACGGCCCCGATCTCCATGCGCGCGTCCACGAGGAACTTCTTCTCCCCGATCTTCCGGAAGAGGCGCACCTCGTCCACGTCGTACTCGTCGCTGATGTCACCGACGATCTCCTCCACCAGGTCCTCGACCGTCACGACGCCGACGCAGCCGCCGTACTCGTCCACCACCACGGCGATCTTCTGCCTGTCCCGCTGCAGCTCGAGGAGGAGGTCGTCGGCCGGCTTGGACTCCGGCACGAAATAGGGATCGCGGACGAGCCCCGGCTTCTCCTTGAGGGGCCCCCCCGCCCCGGGCCCCAGGGCCAGGATGTCGCGCGCGTAGACCACCCCCACGATCTGGTTGATCTTCTCCCGGTACACGAGGATGCGCGAGTGGCCGTCCCGCTCGATGCGCTCGATCACGTCCTCCACCGCCCCCCCCTCGTCCACCGCGGAGACGTCCACGAGGGGCACCATGACGTCGGACACGTCCAGCTCGCCGAAGGAGAGGATGCGCCCGATCATCTTCCGCTCGATCGCCTTCACGTCCCCCTCGCTCGGCTCCTCGACGAGGATCTCGAGCTCCTGGCGGGTGACGAAGGGGGAGCGGGCCTCCCGGGCCGCCCGCAGGCCCACCACCGCCGCGATCAGGCGGCTCAGGGTCCAGACGACGGGGTACACCAGGAGCCTCGCCCCCCAGATGATCGGCGCCAGCCGCGGGGCCAGGGCGTCCGCCCGGTCCTGGCAGTAGCTCTTCGGCACGATCTCGCCGAAGACCACGAGGAAGGGGATCACGACCGCCACCGAGAGGAGCTCGCCCCAGCGCGGCCCCACGAGGTCGATGGCGGCCAGGGTGGCGATCGCGACGTTGGTCACGAAGCACGCGTTGTGCCAGGTGAGGATGGTGCCCATGAGCCACTCGGGGCTCTCGAGGAGATCCAGGGCGACCCTCGCCCCCCGGTTCCCCTCGTTGGCGAGGGAGAGCAGGCGGCTGCGGCTGGCCGAGACGATGGCGATCTCGGAGCCCGAGAAGAAGGCCTCGGCCAGGAGCAGGACGACCCCTAGGGGGACGGCGGTCGAGAGCGGCACTAGCGCCCCCTCCCCGCCCGCTCGGCGCGGATCCGGATGGCCCCCGTCCGGCGCGCCTCGACCACGGTGAACTCCGCCTCTCCCCAGCGCACCTTCTCGTTCAGCCGCGGGATCCGCCCGAGGAGGGTGAACACCAGCCCGCCCAGGGTGTGGGCCGCC
>CAYMWZ010000382.1:0-2668 GCA_964394385.1 uncultured Nitrospinaceae bacterium
ACACGCGTAAGATCGTCGGCAGCGTCAGATGTGTATAAGAGACAGGCGCTGGATCGCCTCCAGGAGATGCTCGCGATCGACCTCAGGCTCAACCGGGCCCAGGGCGCGGCCATCACCCACAACAACATCGCGCGGATCCTTCTGGCCCTGGACGAATTCGCCGAGGCCGAGCGGCACTACAAGGCCTCGCTCGCGCTCTTCGAGAAGCTGGGGGACACGGAGCGGGCGCGGGAGGTGCGCCGCGGCCTCGCGCTCCTCGAGGCGGTGCGCCAGCGCTCGCGGCGGTAGCAGAGCGAACGTTGTCATCCTGAGCGGAGCGAAGGATCTTCGAGGATGGCGCGGAGCGAAGATTCTTCGCGCCTTTGGCGCTCAGAATGACATCTCCCCAGGGTGCTCCCCTGGCGAACGGCGCGCCACTTCCCGCCGCTAGAAGCGGTACTGAATCCCCACCCCGATGCTGTTGATGTCGTAGTTGTAGCGGAAGGTGCGCTCGTCCTCGAAGTTCGAGCGCGCGATGGTGCGCTTCGCCTCCAGCAGGAACACCCAGTTCTTGTGGAACTGGAAGATGAGCCGGGGCGAGATGATGTGGAGGTAGTCCACCTCGGTCGCGTCCTTGTCCCCGACTCCCCCGTCGCGGAAGCCGCCGTCCTTGTCCTTCGCCTTGCGGTCGCGGTAGGCGCGCCGGTCGAAGGAGTAATTCGCGCCCAGCGTGAGGAGCCCCCTCACCCCCAGCCCGAACAGCTGGAAGCTGACCGGCCGGGTGAGGGAGGCCTCCGGCGAGACGCCGAAGCTCCAGTAGTCGTAGTAGTGCTCCGTGAAGGCGCCCACCGCGGAGAGCGGCGCCAGGGTGTCGTTGAAGCCCGCGTTGCTGCGGTTGTAGGAGACGTTCCCCCCCAGCCCCACGGTGAGCCCGCGGACGAAGGCGATCGGATGGGTGGCGCGCCACTCGAAGGTGTTCGTCACGTCGCGCCTGAGCTCGCCCGTCAGGAGCTGCCCGGCCTCGATGAGGGGGTTCTCGTCCGCGCGGTCCTCGGTGAAGCGCCGGTTCAGGTGCGTCCAGCCGAGGCGGAGGGAGAGGCCCTCCGGGTTCTGGTGCTCGAAGATGGCACGGGCCAGGACGCCGAAATAGTCCTTCTCGAACTTGGGCTCGAAGGTGCCCGGGTTCAGAATGTGGGCGAGGGAGACGAAGTTGCGGTAGTGGCGCAGGTAGGCCTGGGAGGCCAGCGAGAGCGTGTCGCGCCGCTCCCCTCCCCCGTCGTGGGTGAGCTTCACCTCGAGGCCCACGCCGCGGTCCCAGTAGTCGTAGAGGCCCCTGAACTTTTGCACCCCCCCGAGCGGGTTGCCGTTGCCCCAGTCCTCCGCCGCCGTCTGGCGGGTGAAGACGTAGGTCTGGAAGACGGAGGGGCTCACGGTCAGGCGGCTGAGGAAGGGGATGATGCCGCCGAAGGGCTTTTGATAGTCCTGCGAGAGGAGGAGGATCAGCTCGTGCCGCTGCTCCTCGCTCCGCTGGCGCGGGCCCTCGTCCTCGGTGAAGACCTGGAGCTCGCGGTTCCAGGCGCCGTTGTAGACGAAGACGAGGCCGGTGTCCTCCGTGAGCCTCAGGCCGGGCGCGAAGACGCCCGAGAAGCGGCCGCCCTCGAGGGGGCCCGCCTTGCTCCCGGTCTGGAACTCCGAGACGGTGAACACCCCCTCCACGTTGAAGCGCACGAGCTGGAAGCGCTCCTCGAACCACCTGCCCGCGGCGAGGAGCGGGTCCCCCACGGGGCCCGGCTGGGGGGTGAGCATCTCGACCAGGCGCCGCCAGGCGCCCTCCAGGCCCTCGCCCAGCCCCTGGGCGGCCTGGGCCACCTGGTAGGACCCGGGGGGCGAGGCGGCCTTCTGGCCCGCCCCGGGCGAGCCGCCCGCCGGGGTCAGCGCGACGGGGCCGCTCTGCGCCCCATCGGCGGGCCGGCTGATGAAGGACAGGAAAACGATCAGGCAGCAGGCGGCGGCGAATCGGCAAAAGCGCATTTTCTCTCCCTCGGCCCCAGACGGTTAAGAACGCATCCTACGCCGAATAAGGTCTGTCATGCTGAGCGAAGCGAAGCATCTTCGTCCAGCGGCCATCCGCGCAGATTCTTCGCTCCCTCCGGCCTTCGCCGTCCGAAAGTCGGCTTCGGCCGACTGAAGGCCGGTCGCTCAGAATGACACTTCGCTTCGTTGTCATTCCGAGCGCAGCGAGGAATCTTCGCATCCCGCCACTTCCGAAGATTCTTCACTCCGCTTCGCTCCGTTCAGAATGACACCTCGCTTCGCGGTTCACCTCGGAGTCAGGTCGGCCCAGCCTGGGTTGACAGATTCGATCAAGGCGATCTTCTTTCCGCGCTTCCAACCTTTGATCTGCTTTTCCCGGCCGATGGCCGCGTCCGGATCATTCGTTTCTTCGAAATAGACCAAGCGGTCCAGGGCATATTTCGACGTGAAGCCAGGCACCATGCCGTTGCGGTGCTCGAACGCCCTGCGGGCCAAATCACCCGTAACACCAGTGTACAGTCTCCTGGAATGGTTAGTCATGATGTACACGAAATAGCTCTTCCCCACGATCCTGTTCCCATTGCAACAAGAGCGCGTCGGCTGTCATCCTTCTATGAAGGCCCGGGCGGTGGTCAAGATATTTCTTCGTAGACAG
>CAYMWZ010000383.1:0-2666 GCA_964394385.1 uncultured Nitrospinaceae bacterium
TCGTAGACGGTCAGCTCGGTGTCGAGGGTGCCCTCCTGGGGGACGATGCCCGTGCGCTCCCGGATGTCCCTCCCCCGGGTCGAGGCGTCCAGGCCCAGGACGGTGAGCCCGCCGGCGTCCGGAATGACAGCGCCATAGAGCATTTTGATGGTGGTGGTCTTCCCCGCGCCGTTTGGCCCCAGGATCCCGAAGCACTCCCCGGCCCGCACCCGGAGAGATACCCCGTCTACGGCCTTGAGGGGGCCGAAAGACTTGGAGAGGCCGCGGCCCTCAACGTCGAAGTCGTACAAGCGACGCTCCTCTGGAGGGGGGGGCTAAACGCCCCGCAAGCGCTCGGCCTTGGCAACGCGCTCGATGGCGATCATGAAGGCGGCCTGCCGCATCGAGATACCCTCCCGGTCGCAGAGCGCTTGTACCTGGCGGGTGGCCTTGGTCAAGAATCGGGCCAACTCGCGGTTCACCCGGCGCTCGTCCCAGCGGAACTGCTGAAGGTTCTGGGTCCACTCGAAATAGGAGACGGTGACGCCGCCCGCGCTGGCGAGGATGTCCGGAACGATGAGGACGCCCCGCTCCTCCAGCGCCCGCTCCGCCTCCTCGGTCACCGCCCCGTTCGCCGCCTCCAGAATGACGCGCGCCCGCACCTTGCGCGCCGTGCGGGCGTTGATGCTTCCGCCGAGGGCCGCAGGCACCAGAACGTCCACCTTCAACCCGAACAGCTCCTCGGGGGGGATCCTCTCCGCCCCGGGCAGGCCCTCCAGCGTCCGGTTCGCGCGCTTGTGGGCGATGGCGGCCTCGGGGTCGAGCCCACTCTCCGACCAGTAGGCGCCCGAGGTGTCCGAGACGCACACGATCTTCGTCCCCCCCTCGGCCAGGATGCGCGCGCAAAACGTCCCCACATTCCCAAATCCCTCGATGGCGGCCGTCAAGCCGCCGAGGCCCCATCCCTTGATGCGGGCGACCTCCTCCAGCACCATCACGGCCCCCCGTCCGGTGGCCGCCTCCCGGCCCAGGGAGCCGCCGAGCTCGACGGGCTTGCCCGTGACCACGGCGGGGCTGTAGCCGTGGCGGCTGCTGTACTCGTCCATCATCCAACCCATCACCTGGGCGTTGGTGTTCACGTCGGGGGCGGGCACGTCGCGGTAGGGGCCAAGAATCCGGCCTATTCGGGCGATGTACTTGCGGGTGACGCGCTCGAGCTCGATGAGGGAGAGCTCCTTCGGATCCACCGTGACCCCGCCCTTGCCTCCCCCGAAGGGAATATCCACGAGGGCGGTCTTCCACGCCATCAAAGCGGCGAGGCCCCGCACCTCATCGAGGTCGACCATAGGATGGTAGCGGATGCCACCCTTGAAAGGCCCCCGGGCGCCGTTGTGCTGAACCCGGTACCCCCGGCAGAGGGCGATCCCGCCATCGTCCCGGCGGAAGGGAACCTCGACCTGCACCTCCCGGAAGGGAGTCTTGAGGATGAGGCGGAGTTCATCCTCGAGGCCCAGCCGCTCGGCCGCCCGGTCGAAGTGGAATTGCGCCGTCTCGAGGATGCCGGACCGCTCTCCCGCCGGATCGGCCATCGGTGGCCCCCCTCAGACGGATAACGGAGAGCGGCGGCTGAATTCCAGCTGTCCCGTTTGTCTAATGGCAGGAGCAGGCGCCCCCGCCGCAGCCTCCGCCCCCGGAGGAGCCACCCCAAGGGGAAGAGGAAGCGCTGGCGCCCGCCGTCGATCTGGCGAAAAGGGAGAGCTTCTTGTGGACCTCCTTCGAGCCGCAGCCGGGGCACTCGACCGAGGCGGCCGCCTCGGCGGACTGCACAAGTTTTTCGAAATCGCGCTCGCAGCTGCCACAGATGAATTCGTAAATGGGCATTCCTTCCTCTTCCTCCGCCGGTGTGGGGTCAGCGCAGCTCGCTGGCCCGCTGCCAGTCCGCCAAAAATTTCTCCAGACCGATGTCGGTCAGGGGATGCTTGAGGAGCTGGGCAATGACATTGAAGGGGAGCGTCGCCACGTCGGCTCCCATCCGGGCCGCCTCGAGGAAGTGAACCGGATGGCGGATGCTTGCAACGAGAACCTGGGTGGCGAAATCGTAGTTCTGGAAAATGCGCACGATGTCGGCCACCATGGCCATCCCGGGCTGGGTGATGTCGTCCAGCCGCCCGACGAAGGGGCTCACGTAGGCGGCGCCCGCCTTGGCCGCCAGCAGGGCCTGGGCAGGGTTGAAGATGAGGGTCACGTTCACGTCGATGTTCTCTTCGCGCAGCTTCCGCACCGCGCGGAGGCCCTCGGTCCCGACGGGCACCTTGACCACCACGTTCTCGTGGATGGCGGCCAGCTCGCGCCCCTCCTCGACCATCTCCTCCCACTTCGTGGCCACCACCTCGGCGCTCACGGGGCCGTCCACCACCTCGCAGATCTCCCGGATGCGGGTGTGGATGTCGGCACCCTCCTTCGCGATGAGGGTGGGGTTCGTGGTGACGCCGTCGATCACCCCGGTCGCGGACGCCTCCCTGATCTCCTGAAGGTTGGCCGTGTCGATGAAGATCTTCATGACGCTTCCCCCCGTTCCGGCTCCTTCTCGCCCCCAGGCCCTCATCCCAGGGGCCCGCAGGCCGGGCGGAATCCCTACCATCTGTCTCTTATACACATCTCCGAGCCCACGAGACTAGGCATGATCT
>CAYMWZ010000384.1:0-2657 GCA_964394385.1 uncultured Nitrospinaceae bacterium
ATTCAAAGCGGGCCCACGACTTAAACCAGCAATAAGGTGCTCACGCGTTGACTTGCGGGGGGAACGCGTGCCCGTCTACTGTGCCCAAAATTGTGCCCATGAGCCTCCCAAAAGACCCCAGAAGACCCAACAGAACCCAAGACTCATCACGGCTTGTAAGTTCCAGAAGTATCGAACAAACTTGGCTTAGCTCGGCGGAACGGGTCGGGACTTGAAATCCACCGGGCCGCGAGGCCCTTGCGGGTTCAAATCCTGCGCCCTCCGCCAGGAAATTCCAAGCGATTACGGTCATCAGGCTGCCACAACCGATGGGAGTCTTTTCTCCTCGCGCCTGAAGAAGATCCAGAACAGGCCCGTAGAGATGAGATAAAGGGCAGCCATTGCCCCAAACGGGGCATGGTAGTCTCCCGCCGCCATCATGCGGGATCCGAGGTAGCTCCCCAGGGCGCCCGCGACACCGGAACCCATCAGCTGGAGACCCGTGGCCGTGCCCCGTTCGGTCTCATGGAGGAGTTCCATGCTGAACGCGGAGGCGACCGGGGCCGCGATGTTCATGAGGGCGACGCGCAGCACGTAGGCCACGCCGGCGATCGACAGGGCCGGGGCCAGGAACGGCCCGATGTCTTGAGCGAAGGCGATGACGAGGATGAACGGAACGGAGGCCAGCCGGCTCAGCACGATGGCGTGCACCTTTCCCCAGCGTTCGTGGACGAATGGGGCGAGCAAGGTGGCGAGAGCCAGGAAGCCCGAACCCGACGCAAACGTCACCCCGATCTGGTGCGCTTCGGCGTGTAGCCCTTCGTGGAAGAAGACGTTGAATAGCGGCACCACAAAGCCAGCGCCGAAGCTGAGCACCGTCCCACAGGCGACGAGCTTGGCGATAAGTATCGGGTTACGGATCTGGGCCAGGCCGAGACCGAAGCTCCTGGCCGCCGGACCACCGGGGTTTGCCGCGTCACCCCCTCCCGCCAGCTCTCGGGGATATTGCCGGAGCATCCAGGCCGGGATCAGGGAAAGAAACCACAGGACGATCCCGACCGAGGTAGCCCAGCGGTAGGCTGTGACCTTTCCGATTGCCGGGATCATCCAGAGAGGGATGAGCCCGGCGAGGAGGCTTCCCCCCATGGCCGCGCCGGTCGAGAGGGCGTCCCCGACGCTGAAGAGGTGCACTCGCTCGCGGGGCTCGCTGCTCTCGGCCATGAAGGCAGACTCGGACACCGCATGGAGGGCGCCGAAGAACGCGCCGATCACCGGGGTCGCGAGGAGGAGGGCGCGATCTGTGGTCATGATGTTGACTAGCGCCACCGCCGCCCCGCCGCCGTCGCCGATGATAAAGCTCCACTTCCGGCCGATTCGATCCGAGATGACTCCGGCCGGCAGGGACGCGACCGACGAGGCGAGCCCGCCGATGAGGATCCGGAGGCCGATGAACTCGATGCCGAACCCCACCGCGAGCAGGTAGAGGTTGAAGAGCACCTCCCACGTCCCGTGGATAAGATCCATTCCGACGATGTGCCAGAGATAGAGGCGGGCGTTCCTACTGAAGAGCTGGATGGCTTCCAGGTAACCTCTGAGGCCACTGAGTTGGACTACTTCTCCTCGGCGCGGAGTGCTCATGGAAGTGCGATTCGTCCTGCGGTCGTCCCTAAATTACCACGGTCGTCGCAGCTTGAGTGTATGGCATAGGTAGGTCCCTGGACCCCTTGACCCTCCAGCCACTGGAAGTTTTATGATCTCACTCGAGACGTTCGGGCAGAGTCGAAGCAAAGGGAGGGTGGAGAAATGGAAGAGAAGAAGATCGCGGTCGTAGAACCCGAGACGAAGGAGCAGGTGGGCGAGTGCTGCGAGCCGGAGTGCGGGCCCACGACGTGTGAGCCCGCCGCCGAGGCCGTCGAGAGCAAGGTCGTGGAGGAGCCGAAGAAGGCTTCCTCCGGCTGTGGCCCGAGCTGCTCCTGACGGAAGGCGCGGGTGAGAGGGGGGAGGAGATCCCCCCTTCCCTTTTCGCGCGGCCACCGTCGCAGGAATCTCTGGCTCGCTCGCGAGCGCGGAGGACGAGTATGCGGATGAACACACTCCTCTGCCATGCTGTGATCGTTGCGGGAGGCCTCTGGCTCCTCGCCGAAGTCCACGAGGTTGCTCACGCTTTTCCCGGGGGTGGGCCAGGGTTCGGGATGCTCCCGGTCACGGACGCTTCCCCCTCCTGCGCCGCCTGCCATTCCATCGCCAGGGCCGAGTACATGCGCGAGGTGCCGGCCGACGCCCCGCTGAACGCGACGAACCAGCTCGCCGAGAACAAGCACTACGCAGCGATTGAGAAGGGAGACGGAGCCTACAAGCTCCTGGCCCCGGCCGACCGGGAGGCGCTGCTCCGGCAGGTGAAGTCGGTGGACCAGAACTCCTCGATCACGATCAAGGCCCCGAAAGAGGTCGGCCGGGGCAAGCAGATCAAGGTCGAGGTGAGCGCCAAGGGCGGGGTCGGGCCGGGGAGCAACGTCATGCTCCTGGACGCGAACCTCCGCATGCAGGCCCGGCCGCCCCAGGGCAACGGCTGGCTGATCGTCGGCCCACCCTTGGCGCCGGACACCAATCGATGATCGGTGTGCGTCTTGACAGGTTTCTTATCCACGCCGTACTCTCGTGCCATAATCCCCGAGGGC
>CAYMWZ010000385.1:0-2649 GCA_964394385.1 uncultured Nitrospinaceae bacterium
AGCGCCATGGCCATCGCCGCCTTGGACACCGCCTGCTGGGACCTGGCCGCCCAGGCGGCGGGGGAGCCCCTCTGGCGGTTCCTGGAAGGGGAGCGGCGCGAGATCCCCTGCTACGCGAGCGAGGGCCTTTGGCTGAACGCCTCGATCGAGGAGCTCCGGGAGGAGGCCCTCTCCCTCAAGGCGCGCGGCTTCCGCGCGGTGAAGCTCCGGGTCGGCAAGCCCTCCCTGGAGGAGGACCTCGCCCGGGCGCGGGCCGTGCGCGAGGCGATCGGGGATGAGACCGCCCTCATGGCCGACGCGAACCAGGGCTGGAGCGTCGAGGCGGCCCAGCGGGCCTGCCGGGAGCTGGAGCCCTTCGGCCTCGCCTGGCTGGAGGAGCCCGTGGACCACGAGGACGTCCGGGGCTGTGCCCGGGTCGCCCGGGGGAGCAAGGTGCCCATCTGCACCGGGGAGACCAACTACGGCCCGCGCGGCCTGCGGCACCTCCTGGTCGCCGGGGCGGCGGACATCCTGATGGCGGACCTCGAGCGCTGCGCGGGGGTGACGGGCTGGATGAAGTCGGCCGCCCTCGCCAAGGATTACGGCAAGCCCATCACCCCCCACCTCTTCCACGAGGTCTCGGCCCACCTGATGAGCGCCACCCCCGGCGCCGTCTGGTGCGAGCACATGCCCTGGTGGGAGCCGGTGATCCAGGAGCCGATGGAGATGCGGGAGGGGAACCTCGTCCTCTCCGAGAAGCCCGGGCTCGGGATCGCGTGGGACGAGGCGGCGCTCAGGAAGTACGCCCCCCCCGCGGGAGGGTGACCGTGCCCGGGACGCTCATCCGAGCCGGCGCCGTCCTCACGATGGACCCCGCCCTGGGGGACCTCCCGGGAGGGGAGGTCCTGATCGAGGGCGGCCGCATCGCCCGGGTCGGGCGCGGCCTCCCGGCGGAGGGGGCCGAGGTCGTGGACGCCCCGGGGATGATCCTCCTCCCCGGCTTCGTGGACGCCCACCTCCACACCTGGCAGACGGGGATCCGCGGGGTGGCGGGCGACTGGTCCTTGGCCGAGTACTTCCGCCACATGCACCTGACCCTCGCCCCCCGCTTCGCGCCCGGGGACCTCTACCTCGCCAACCTGGTCGGCGCCTGGAACCAGCTGAACAACGGCGCCACCGCCCTCTTCGACTGGTGTCACAACAACCCCACCCCCGAGCACACGGACGCCGCGGTCGAGGGGCTCATCGACTCGGGGGTCCGCGCCCTCTTCGGCCACGGCACCCCCCGCCCCCGGGCGGGGGCGGGCGCGCCCGCCCACCCGCCCCATCCCGCCGGAGAGGTCCGGCGCCTGCGGACGGGGCGCCTCTCCTCGGAGGACGCCCTCGTCACGATGGCCCTCGCCATCCGGGGCCCCGACCTCTCGCCCTACGAGGTGGCCGCGGGGGACATCCGCCTCGCGCGCGAGTGGGGCATGGTGGCGAGCTGCCACGTCGGGGGGCGCCTCGAGCGCATGGCGCCGGAGGGGATCCACCGCCTGGCGCGGGAGGGCCTCCTGGGGCCCTGGTTCAACGCCGTCCACGCGAACCAGCTCTCGGACGAGGAGCTCAGGCTCCTCGCCGGGGCGGGCGCCACCGTCACCGCCTGCCCCGAGGTCGAGATGCAGATGGGCCACGGCCTCCCCGCCGCCGGGCGCTTCCTCGCCCAGGGCGGCGCGCCCTCTCTCGGGGTGGACGTCGAGTCCAACATCAGCGGGGACATGTTCACCGCCATGCGGATGGCCCTCCAGTACGCCCGGGCGGAGGCGAACCAGGGGCTCCTCGCGCGGGGCCGCGCCCCCGAGCGGGTGGCGATCCCCCTCCGGCGGGCCCTCGAGTGGGCCACGATCGGGGGCGCCCGCGCCCTGGGGCTGGCCGACCGGATCGGCTCCCTCGCGCCCGGCAAGCAGGCCGACCTCATCCTCATCCGGACGGGGGACCTCAACCTCTTCCCCGGCCACGACCCGGCCGGGACGGCCGTCTTCCAGGCGGGCTGGGCGAACGTGGAGGCCGTCTTCGTGGCCGGGCGGGCCCTCAAGCGCGGGGGGAAGCTCCTCTTCCCCGGCCTCAAGGAGAAGATGGAGCAGCTGGCCGAGTCGGGGAGGCGGATCCTGCGCGAGGCGGGGATCCGGTAGGAGGGCCGGGCGTCATTTCCCGTTCGCCCGCCCCCAGTCCTCGGCGAAGGCGGCGAGGTGGTTGAGGATGGCGCTCCTCAGGTTGGCGGCGATGCTCGAGGTGGGGCCGGAGAGGACGGTCGAGGCGCTCCAGAGCACCATCGGGACGCGCACGCCGGGGCGGAGGGAGGCCTCCTGGAGGAGCTCCAGGGTGATCAGGGCGTGGGCGCCGCCGGTGAAGTCCCCCCCGAGGTAGACCCCCCGCGCGCCCTGGATCGAGATCCGCAGGCTGGCCCGCGCGCCGGCCGCCGCGCGCACGGCGGGGAGGCCCGACCGCAGGGCCGCGATGGCCGTCTCCCGGAGCTTCTCGGGGGAGAGGGCGAGGTCCCGCGCCGTGGAGGGGCTCATCGCCACGGCGACCTCGGCCTGGGAGAGCCCGCGCAGCTCGGGGCACCCCGGCGGGTTGGCGCAGCCGGCCTCCCCCGCGGGGGGCCAGAGGCCGAGAAGCGTAAGGGCCAGT
>CAYMWZ010000386.1:0-2648 GCA_964394385.1 uncultured Nitrospinaceae bacterium
GCCGGGGAGCCGCGGCAAGGAGGTGGAGCATCATCTGGACCCTTTGGTCGGCGCAGCGCGGCTGTTGCGCAACCGTTGGCCGGATGCCCTTTTCGTGGTCTCCGAGGCGGAGGCCCTCCCGAAGGGAGCGGTTTCGGGCCGGCTGGGGCCGGAGGAGGGCTTCCTCCGCCCCGTCCGCGGCCGGGCGCACGAGGTTCTCCGCGCGGCCGACGCCGCCGCCGTGGTGAGCGGAACCGCCTCCCTCGAGACGGGTCTTCTCGGGACGCCCATGGTGGTAGTCTATGGGGGGGACACCCTCTCTTATCTGCTGGCGAAATATTTTCTCATCCGAGTGGACTACCTCAGCTTGGTCAATCTCATGGCGGGTTGGGAGGTGGCGCCAGAGCTCTACCAGCGTGAGGTCCGCCCCGACCGCATCGCCGCAGCCCTCACCCCCCTCGTAGAGGACGCAGGGGCGCGGGAGCGCCAGCGGGAGGCGTTCTCGAGCATCCGGCGCAGCCTGGAGGGCCCGGACCCCTATGAGCGGGCGGCGGGCCGGATTCAGCGCTTGCTGGAGGCGGGCTCGTGAGTGAAGGGTCTGAGAGGTCAACCGCGGGGGTCTATGACGAGTGGGGCTGCGACCCCCGGGCGCCTCTCGCCATTCGCCTCGCCGCGGCGGGAATCGCGGGCCTCTTGCGTCTGGTGTATGCGACCGCGCGGGGGGAGTGCCTTCAGCCGGAATTTCACGAGCGCGCGATCGACTCTCCCGGCGGCGCCTACATCGGCGTGATATGGCATCGCCACATCGGTCTTGGGACCTTCTTCTATCCGAGAAAAATCCCCCGCGTCTGCCTCGTGAGCCGTAGCAGGGACGGGGAGCTGCTCGCGCGCACTGTCGCCTGGCTGGGAAGCCGTTGCGTCCGGGGCTCCTCCTCCGCCCTGGACGGCCGGAACAAGGGAGGAGCCGCGGCTCTGCATGGGATGGCGCGCGCTGCCGAGGCGGGCTTTCATCTCATCGTGACGCCGGACGGCCCCAAAGGCCCCCCCGAGCGCATCAAACCGGGGGTCATCACCCTGGGGGCGATGACGGGGCGGCCCATCGTCCCTCTCGGCTTCGCCGTCTCCCGCTTCGCGCGCCTTCCGACCTGGGACGGGACTCTGATCCCCCTCCCCTTCGCGCGCATGATCCTCGCTTACGGAGAGCCCCTCGAGGTGCCCCGCACGAACGATTCCGAGGTTCTCGAATCGCGCCGCGCTGAGCTTGAGCGCCGCCTCCTTGAGACCAACAGCCGCGCTCTGGCCTCCCTCGAGAGGTCCGGCCGTTGATGACCGCTCTCGCCCATCTTCTCTACACCTTGGGGCTCTATCTTTTCGCACCCTTCATCGGCGCTTACTACCTCTTTCGCCTCTGGAGGCGGGGCCTGAGCCTTAGAGGCTTGGGGGAGCGGCTGGGCTCCGTCCCCGCCCTTCCTCCCTCCCGGGGGGGACCCCGGCTTTGGTTGCCCGCCGTATCGGTGGGGGAGGCTGGGGTGGCCGCTGCCTTGGCGCCCGCTTTGAGGGAGAAATGCCCCGCCTTGCGGATGGTCCTCTCCACCGTGACCGAGACAGGGAGGCAGGCCGCGGCCCAGATCGAGGGCGCCGAGGCGATTTTCTATCTCCCCTTTGATTTCCCCTTCGCCGTCCGACGGGCGCTCGAGCGGGTGCAACCCTCCGCCATCGCTGTGGTGGAGACGGAACTGTGGCCCAATCTCATCCGCGAGGCCGCCGGGCGCGGCATTCCTGTCGCCGTGGCGAACGGCCGCCTCTCGGAGCGATCCCTCCGGCGCTACAGCTGGCTGCGGCCCCTCTTCACTCCCGCGGTGAAGCGTCTCGCCGGCGTGGCCGCGCGCGGGGAGGCCGACGCGGCCCGTTTCCGCGCCCTGGGGGCGAAGCGCGTCTTTGTCGCCGGAAACGTCAAGTACGACGCCCCCGCGCCTGCTGCCCAGGAGGATCCGGCGGGGTTCCGAGCCCGCTACGGCTTCGCCGGATCGGGGGTTGTCATTGTCGCCGGGAGTACCCACCCGGGCGAGGAGGCCGCTGTGGGGAAGGCCGTCCGGGCGCTCCGTGAGAGGCACCCCGGGCTGGGGCTCCTCCTCGCTCCCCGCCACTTGGAGCGCCTGGGGGAGGCGGAGGAGGCGCTCCGGGGGGTGGGCTTGGCCCCCGTGCGGTGGAGCGGGCTCCCGGAGGCGGGCGATGCAGGGTCCGCTCCAGGACGGGTGGTTCTTCTCGACGTGATGGGGAAGCTCGCCGAGGCATACGCCTGCGCCACGGTGGCGTTTATCGGTGGGAGCCTCATCCCTCACGGGGGGCAAAACCCCATCGAGGCGGCGCGCTGGGGGGTGCCCATTCTCCGGTCCCTGGACGTGGTCGGGCCCGCGATGATCCTCGGCCAGGCGATCGGCCGCTGGGGCAACTTCTTCAACGAGGAGGCGTTCGGGCGGCCGACGAGCCTGCCGTGGGGACTCTACATCTCGCCGCCGCACCGCCCGCCCGGCTACGCGCAGTTCGACGCCTTCCACCCGACGTTCCTCTACGAGTCGATCTGGAACCTCGCGGTGTTCGTGGCGCTCGTCGGGTGGCTCCGGCCCGTGCTCCGCGCGCGGCCCGGCGCGCTGTTCTTCTGCTACGTC
>CAYMWZ010000387.1:0-2644 GCA_964394385.1 uncultured Nitrospinaceae bacterium
TCATTGGATGCGCGCGCCCGGGGCGACCTCGCCCTCCACCCCCGCGAGGAGGAGCCGCTCCCCGTCCGATGCGGCGAGGAGCATCCCCTGGGACTCCATCCCCATGAGCCGGGTGGGCTGGAGGTTGGCCACGAGGATGACCGTCCGGCCCAGAAGATCCTCGGGCGCGTAGTGCCTCGCCAGGCCGGCCACCACCGTGCGGGGCGCGCCGCCCAGCGTCACCTTGATTTTTAGCAGGTTTTTCGACCTCGGGATACGCTCGGCCTCGACGACCCGCGCGGCCCTGAGCTCGAGGCGGCGGAACTCCTCGATCGAGACGAGGCCGGGGGGCATCGCCCCGGGGGCGGGGCCCTCCTCCCCCTCGGCGATGCGGGCCGCCACCTTGCGCTCGATCTCGGCCCGGGCCTCCTCCTCGATGCGCGGGAAGAGAGGGTCCCCCAGGCGGGTCTCGAGAGCCTCGGGAAGCGCGCGCAAATCCACCAGCTCAGCGAAGGGGGCCCGGAGCCAATTCTCCGCGAGGCCCAGCTGCTGTCCAATGCGTTCCGCCGTCTGGGGCATGACCGGCCAGATCATGGCGGCGGCCACACGCAACGAAGCCGCCGCGTTCCAAAGCACCGCGTCCAGGCGCCTTTCAAGATTCCGATTCTTGGCGAGCTCCCAGGGAGCCGTCGCGTCAATATATTTGTTCGCCGCGGAAACCACGTGCCAAGCAGCTTTCAGACCCTCCTGGAAATTCGTCTTCTCCATCTCCCGTTCCCAGGTTTGCTTCCCAGCGATCGCAGCGGCCCGCAACTCATCCTCCGGGAGTTCTTCCTCACCTGAGGCCCGTTGAAGCCTCCCCCCGCGGTAGCGCTTGACCATGTTGAGGGTGCGGTGGAGGAGGTTCCCCAGGTCGTTGGCGAGGTCGCTGTTGATGCGCTCGATCAGGGCGCGGTGGGAGAAGTCCCCGTCGAGGCCGAAGGGGATCTCGCGCAGGAGGAAGTAGCGGATGGCGTCCACCCCGTACTCCTCGATGAGCCAGTGGGGGTCAACCGCGTTGCCCAGGCTCTTGGACATCTTCTGGCCCTCGACCGTCCACCAGCCGTGGCTGAACACCTGCCGGGGGAGCGGCAGCCCCGCCGAGAGGAGAAAGGCCGGCCAGTAGACGGCGTGGAAGCGCAGGATGTCCTTCCCGATGAAGTGCTGATCGGCGGGCCAGGGGCTCTCCGGGGGGAGCCCGCTCCCGCCCCGGCCGGGCGCGAAGCCCGCGGCGGTCGCGTAGTTGCCCAGGGCGTCGAACCAGACGTAGATGACGTGCCGCTCGTCCCCCGGGACGGGGATCCCCCACCGGAAGCTCGTCCGGGAGAGGGAGAGGTCCCTCAGGCCACCCTCGACGAAGCGGACGACCTCGTTGCGGCGCGCCTCGGGCTGGATGAACTCGGGGTGGCGGGCGTAGTGCTCGAGCAGGGCCCCCTGGTACTTGCCCAGGCGGAAGAAATAGCTCGGCTCCTCCACCCACTCGACCTCGGCCCCGCTGGGGGCGAGCTTCTTCCCGCCGGGGGCGTCCGTCAGCTCCGACTCGGCGTAGAAGGCCTCGTCCCGGACGGCGTACCAGCCCGCGTAGGTGCTCAGGTAGATGTCCCCCGCGGCATGGACCCTCCGCCACAGCTCGGCGACGCCGCGCTTGTGGCGCTCCTCGGTGGTGCGAATGTAGTCGTCGAAGCGAATGTTGAGCTTGGCCCAGAGCTCCTGGAACTTCGCGCTGTTCATGTCGCAGAAGGGAAGGGGCTCCATGCCCGCCGCCCGCGCGGCCCGCTCGAGCTTCTGGCCATGCTCGTCGGTCCCGGTGAGGAAGTGGGCGGCCTCGCCCCGCAGGCGGTGGAAGCGGGCCTTCGCGTCGGCCGCCACGGTGGTGTAGGCATGGCCGAGGTGGGGTTTGTCGTTGACGTAGTAGATGGGCGTCGTGATGTAGAAGGGCTTGCCGCTCATTCTCTGGCGCCGGGCCGGCCCCGCGCGGCGCCCTCCAGCCTGTGGCCCTCCATGGGGTGCTTCAAGGCGAACTGCCCGCTCGGCAGGCGCTCGAGCTCATCGGCGCGCACCGCCATCCGCTCGCCCGTCTCGAGGGCCAGGGTGATCTCCTCCTTGAGGAGGTCCTGGCGGACCACCGTGGCGCCGCAGTTGCACCCCCCCACCTTCTTCTTGCAGGCCGGAAGCTTCTTCTTGACGGAGAGGTAATGGGAGTGCTCGAACTTGAGGCAGCACTTGAGCCTCCCGCAGCCGCCGGAGAGCTTGGAGGGGTTGAGGCTCAGGTTCTGGTCCTTGGCCATCCGCACCGAGATGGGGTCGAAGGACTTGAGGAACGTGCTGCAGCAGTACTGGCGGCCGCAGTCCCCGCAGCCCCCCTTCATCCCCGCCTCGTCGCGCGCCCCCATCTGGCGCATCTCGACGCGGACGGAGAGCTGCTCGGCCAGCGCCCGCACGAGCCGGCGGAAGTCCACCCGCCCGTCGGCCGAGAAGAAAAACGTCGCCTTGCGGCTCGAGAAGGCGTACTTCACGTCGATGAGCCGCATGGGCAGGTCCATCTCGCCGGTCCGCTTGCGGAAGAGCTCCCGCGCCGTCGCCTCCAGGCCCGCCGCGCGGTTGACCCTGCGCTCCTCCTCCTCGG
>CAYMWZ010000388.1:0-2639 GCA_964394385.1 uncultured Nitrospinaceae bacterium
CGGGCGAAGCGGGCGTAGAGGCGGGAAAGGTCATCCTCCCGCTCCTTGAACCGGGCGTAGAGGGCGTCGAATTCCTTGCGCGCGCGTTCATGGTTGTCCTGGAGGTAATACCCCTCGGCCCGCGCGAGGGCGTAGAGGGGCTGCTCCGGGTAGTCCCGATGAAGGCGGGCGAGCTCCCGGCGGCCCTCCCCGAAGCGCCCCTCGCGGTAGAGGGCCCAGGCCAGCTCCAGGCGCGCCAGCGGGCGGAGCCAGCGCCCCCGCTCGGCGGCGCGGCGCAGGTACGCCACCCCGCGCTCCCCGGAGGCCCGGAAGAAGGGAGCCAGCGGGCGCAGCCAAGTCCAATGGCTCCACCGGAGGTGATAGAGGCCGAGCGCGTAGTAGGCGTCCTCCAGCGCCGGGTCGAGGGCCACGGCGCGCTCGAGGAGAGACACCATCATCCGCCCACTTCGGAGCGCGGAGAGATACCTCCGGCGGTGAACCGCGTCGACGGCGAGCATGCCCTTGGTCAGCCCCGCGTAGAGGTGGGCCTCGGCGTCGCTGGGGTCGCGCCGGATGAGGGCCTCCGCGCGCCCAAGGGCCAGGGCGGCGTTCTTCTCCATGCCCTCCCGGTAGGCGGGCCGGTCGAAGTGGCCCTTCAGGATCTTGTAGACCGCCGCCCGGAAGAAGGGCCCCTCGGGCCGCCCGGGGGAGCGCTCGGCCACCTCGCCGAAGCGGGCGAGGGCCTCCTCGTAGCGCCCGGCCGCCGCGGCCTCGACGCCGCGCCGGAGGGCCGCCTCATCGGCCGGGGCCAGGCCCGCCGCCGCGGGCGCCGCCAGCCAGAGGACGAGGAAAAGCGATAATGCATGCCGCATGGCCCCACGCTAACAGAGGGAGGAGAGGGGGGCAACAAGAGCGGGCCCCAAAAAAGTAGGGGCGAAGCAAGCTTCGCCCCTACGAAAGCGCCTCGGGTTGCGCCGGCCCTACACCCCCAGCTTCTGCCGGAACACGTCCTGGAGCTTCTTCGACTTCTCCTTGATCTCCTCGGGGGAGATGACGATGAGCTTGATCTCCTTGAGGGCGGGCAGGCCCTTGGGGTACTTCGCGTCGGGATGCCCCACGTAAAGGCCCTTGTCGGCGAGCGCCTGCTGGGCCTCGCGACTGAAGAGGAAGTCCACGAAGACCTCGGCCGCGTTCGGGTGGGGCGCCTTCTTCAGGATGGCGTTCGGGGAGCTGATGAGGGCGACCCCCTCCTTGGGGATGACGATCTTCAGGGGCTCGCCCTTCTTGATGTCCCCGTACAGGTTGTAGACGGCCGTCCCCCCCACGATGTGGGCCTCGCCCCGCGCCACCAGGACCGGCGGCCCCACGGCGGACTGGACGACCCGGGGCTTCTGAGCCGCCAGCCTGTCCAGGAACTCCCAGCCGTACATGTTCGTGATGGCGATCAAGCCAGTGGTGACGACCCCGCTGTAGGAAGGATGCGCGTGGGCGATGAGCCCCTTCCATTTCGGATCCAGGAGGTCCATCCAGCCCTTGGGCGCCTCCTCGGCCTTCACCTGCTTGGTGTTGTAGGCCATGGCGTAGACGCTCGCCCGCAGGATGTTCCAGGCGCCGTCCCGGGTGACGAAGGCGGGGTTGAACTTGTCGGTCCCCTTGGGCTTGTAGGGGCGGAGATGGTCCTTCTTCAGGTTGACGAAGTGGCCGGCGTTCGAGGTGTGGATCACGTCGGCCTCGAAGATCCCCCCCTTGGCCTCCTGGAGATAGCGCTGGTAGAGCTTCCCGGAGCCGTCCCGGTGGAGGTTGCAGGTGACCCCCAGGTTCTTGTCGTTGAACTGCTTGCAGATCGCCTGGGCGACGGAGAGGGAGAGCGAGGAGTACCACGTCACCTTCCCCTCCTTCTTCGCGGCCCGGAGGTCCGCGCCTTCCCCGGCGGCGGGGGCGAGCAAGACCCCGGCGGCGAGACCCACGAGAAGTGCCCCTAGAGCGCGCCCGAACGGCATGACCCACCCTCCCCTGTGGCGATTCGCCGCGCGAACTCCGGAACCGCGCCCCCGCGGATTTGGCCTCCCCGGGACGGCCCCTCGCCGGCAAACCGGAATTGGACTTGCGCAGATGCCTCCATTTAAAAAGAAAGCCCGCGCCCCGTCAACGAGGGGGCCTTTCCCCAAGGGTTTCCCGCCGGATGGAGAGATCGGCTATGGTTTGAGGTGAATGGCGCCCCTCTGCCCCTGCGGAGAGCCCCGGAATGCCCCCGATCACGCCCCCCGAGGGGGCGCTCCACATCGTCCGCACCCTCCGGGCCGCGGGCCGCCGGGCCCTCCTGGCCGGGGGCTGCGTGCGCGACCAGCTCCTGGGCCGCCCGGCCGGGGACTGGGACATCGCGACCGACGCCTCCCCCGAGGAGGTGACCCGCCTCTTCGAGCGGACGGCCGCCGTGGGGGCCCAGTTCGGGGTGGTCCGGGTCCTCCTCCCGGACGGGGAGTACGAGGTGGCCCGCTTCCGGCGGGAGGAGGCCTATCTCGACGGGCGCCGACCGAGCGCCGTCCACCAATGACGGCATCTTTCCACATGGCTATTCCGCCAAACAAATTGGCAAGGAAAAAGTCCAAGAAGCAAAAAAATGGTGGGCTGGAATGGGTGTCCGCGATGAAGCGTTTATC
>CAYMWZ010000389.1:0-2620 GCA_964394385.1 uncultured Nitrospinaceae bacterium
CTCGACGAGGGCCCGGGCGATGGGCCAGGCGTCGCGGTGGGGAAAGGCCTCCGCCGAGATGCGCTCGGCGCCCGAGAGCTTGACCCAGCCCTTGCCCGTCCCGAGGAACTCGAGGAGCGCCCGGAAGGCGGGGTGGCCCGCCCCCAGGCCGGCCGGGAGGTGGCCCATGTGGTCGAGGACGGAGGGGACGGGGAGGCGGGCGAGGCGGGGGGCGAGGTCCTCCCAGGTCCGCCCGTCCACGTAGAACTGGAGGTGCCAGCCGAAGGGGCGGATCCTGGCGGCGATCGCCTCGACCTCGGCGAGGCCGGCGCCTCCTCCGGCGACCAGGTTGACGCGCGCCCCGCGGACGCCCCCGCGGGTCAGCTCCTCCAGCTCGGCCTCGGGCGTCCGGGAGTCCACCACCCCCACCCCGCGGAAGCCGGGGCCCAGGGCGCGGATGGCGTCCGCGACCCTCCGGTTGTCCCGCCCCTGCGGGCTCGCCTGGACGACGACGCCGCGCGAGAGACCGAGGGCGCGGGCCATCTTGAGGTAGCCCTCCTCGAGGGCGTCGGGCGGGGTGTAGGCCCTCCCCTCGGCGTAGGGGTAGCGCTCCTGGGGGCCGAAGATGTGGAAGTGGCAATCGGCCGCCCCGGCGGGGGCGCGGAGCTTGGGCCGCTTCGTCTCGGGTTCGGGGCCGGGGATGTCGGGGGGATCCATGGCGCGCCTCCTCCCGCGGCATCCTGCCCGGGCGCCTCCTCCCGGGCAAGCTGCGGCGCGAAGCTGCGCGCAACTGCCGTAGTTGGCCCCGGGGCGGGCCGGTCTACATTCCCCCGAGGGGCCGCCCTCTCTCCCAAAGGGGGGGGAGAGAACCCGGCCCTCAACAAGAGGAGGAGGCGCCGCCGCGGACAGTCGCGGCGATTGAGGAAAAAATGGCCGCACCCCCCAAAAAACCCCTCGGGAGTTCCGGCCGAATTCCGGTCCGACCCCTGAAATTCAGGCACTTTCAGGGAGTTTCAGGGAGTTTTTCCTAGCCCAGGGGCCTCAGGTGGACCCAGCGGCGCTCCTTGGGCTCGTAGCCCCACTCCATCTGCCCCTCGGCGAGCGCCCGGGGGGCGTCGCCGTCGGGGAGCTCCCCGCAGGGCTCATCCTGGACGCGGTAGTAGACCACATAGTGCGGATCGAAGCGGGGGGAGACGCGCTTGCCCCGCAGGGCCAGGACGCACAGGTGGCGCTCCTCCCCCACCGCGCCCCCGGCCAGGGCGGCCCCGGAGGGCCAGGCGCGGAACCAGCGCTCCGGGTCCCCCGCGAAGCGGCGCGCGACCTCCCGGGCGTGCTCCGGGAGGTAGTAGAAATCCAAAAGGACGGGCCAGTTGCGCCACCGGGCGGCGGCCTCGAACTGCTCGAGGGCCAGCATCAGCCCCCGGCGGCCCGGGATCTGGGGGCCGAGGGGAAGCCCCGCGCACCCGGCGAGGAGGGCCAGGAGCAGGCCCGCCGCGGCGAGGCGCGCGGCCGCCGCGCGGCCGCCCTGGGAGGAGCCGGGACCGCTCAATCCCCGTCCTTCGGGATGCGGTAGGGCTTGTGGCATTCGTTGCAGCTGTTCGCGAGCGCGGCGAAGGATTTCATGACGGCGGCGCGGTCCCCGCCTCCGGCCACCTGGACAAGCATCCGCGCCGCCTGGGCCGCCTGGGCGCTCAGCTTCTCGTAGTGGTCGAAGTTCTTCCACACCTCGGGCTTGATGCGGGTCTCGCCCAGGTTGCTGCCCTCGGGGCTCAGGGCGGGGATCTTCTCCACCAGATCGGCCACCTCGGCGGCGGCCTTGGCCACCCCGGCCATCTCCCCCTTCTTCGAGCCGACGTAGATCTCGCGCATGGCGTAGTTGATGGCCTTCATGGTGGCCGCGCGCTCTTTCTGGACGGCCGCGAGATCCGGAGGGCCCGCCTTCTGCTGCGCCGCGGAGAGGCCCGCCGCCGCGAGGAGCGCCAAGGCGGCTCCCGCCCCTCCCCGCAGCACTCCCCCGCCCCGCATGCGCGGCCCCTCCCCGGAAGGCGAAAAGAAAGAAAGGGAGGCACGGTGAACCCGCCTCCCCCTCTTCTATATCCTAGGGAGCGACCCTGCGCCCTGTCAAATTGCGCTCCTCAGCGCGGCTCGACGAACTCGGCGCGCACCCAGCCCTCCCCGGCGGGGGTGGCGACCTTCACCCACCGGACGGGCTGGCGGCTGAGGTTCTCGAGCAGGAGGCCGTCCCAGATCTCCGAGGCGGGCGAGGCCGGCTCGACCGCCACCAAGACGCCCTCCGTCCCCGAGGGGACGCGGGTCAGCCGGAGGGCGCGGGCGGCGGGCCCGCCGGGCCTGTCCCAGAGCCAGACCCACTCCGTGCGGGGGACGACCAGGATGTCGCGCGGCACCGCCCGCAAGGTGACGGGGGCCTTGGTCGGGGGCGCGCTCGTCTCCAGGCCCGCTGCGGCGCAGGCCCCCAGGAGGAGAGCCAGCGCCGCCGCGCCGAAAAGCGGCGCGCTCCCTCCGATAGTCGCCCCCCGCCCGAAGCGGGGGGCTCCGCCCCACTCCACGCGCTCCATGGATTCGCCTCCTCTTGGCCCGCCCTCTCCCGAAACGCCGGCCCGCCACCACGGGAGGGGAGAAC
>CAYMWZ010000390.1:0-2587 GCA_964394385.1 uncultured Nitrospinaceae bacterium
GTCCTCTACCGGGCCCACTACCACTCGATGGAGCTCCAGATGGAGCTCACCCGGCGGGGGATCCCCTTCGAGATCCGGAGCGGGCTCCGCTTCTTCGAGCAGCGCCACATCAAGGACGTGACCGCCTTCCTCCGCCTGGTCACCTTCCCGGCGGACGAGCTGGCCTGGAAGCGCGCCCTCCGGCTCATCGCCCACGTCGGGGAGTCCACGGCCGGGCGGATCTGGGACGCCCTGCGCGTCAGGAAGGACCCTCTCCGCTTCCTCGCCGAGGAGGGTGGGGGCCTCGCGCCCAGCCGGGCGCGCCAGGGGTGGGAGGTCTTCCGGCGCCTGGTGGGCGACCTCGCCGGCCGGGGCCGGCCGGGCGAGGCGGCCTCCTCGGTCCCCCCGACCGAGATGATCCTCCTCGTGCTCGACCGCTTCTACGAGGAGTACGCCGAGGCCACCTTCGAGAACGCCCCCGCCCGGGTCGAGGACGTGCGCCAGCTCGCCGAGTTCGCCATGCAGTACGAGACGGCGGACGCCTTCCTCTCGGAGCTCGCCCTGATGGGTACGGTGGCGGCCGAGGCGGCCGGGCCCGGCGGGCGGGAGGCCCCCGAGGAGGCCGTTGTGCTAAGCTCCATCCATCAGGCGAAGGGCTTGGAGTGGAAGGTGGTGTTCCTCATCTGGCTGACCGACAGCCGGTTCCCCCACCCGCGCTCCCTGGCGGACCCGGGGGGGGAGGAGGAGGAGCGGCGGCTCTTCTACGTCGGCGTCACCCGGGCGAAGGACGAGCTCTACCTCTGCCAGCCCATGATGGAGACGGACAGCCGCAGGATGGGGGCCTTCTCGCGCCTCTCGCGCTTCGTGGCGGAGCTTCCCGAGGAGCTCTACGAGCGCTGGACCCTCGAGGTGGAGGCCGCGCCGCGCCGCGGCGGGGTGGGCGTCGGAGGCTCCCCGGGCGGCGGGGCCGTCCGGCCCGCCGACCCCCACGAGCCCGAGGGCCTGCGCTACGAGTACGAGGAGGACGCCTAGCGGGACGCCCCGCGCGCTCACCGGACAGGAGACGCCATGACATTCCGGACCATCGACCCCGCCGGCCTCGAGTGGCGGCAGATCTACCGCCTCCTCGTCGGCTCCATCGTGCCCCGCCCCATCGCGTGGGTGAGCTCCATCAGCCGCGAGGGCCAGGCCAACCTGGCCCCCTTCAGCTTCTTCACCTGCGTCTCCCACGCCCCGCCCATGGTCTCCATCTCGGTGGGGGAGCGCGAGGACCGGCTCAAGGACACGGCGAGGAACATCTTGGAGACCCGGGGCTACGTCATCCACACCGTGGTGAACGGCCTCGAGGAGCAGATGAACATCTGCGCGGGCGACTACTCC
Organism: uncultured Nitrospinaceae bacterium; assembly: GCA_964394385.1. Taxonomy (GTDB): domain Bacteria; phylum UBA8248; class UBA8248; order UBA8248; family UBA8248; genus CAYMWZ01. The sequence continues at coordinate 1,360 of CAYMWZ010000390.1, forward strand.
CACGGCGTGAGCGAGTTCGAGGTGGCCGGCCTCACGCCCATCCCCGCCGACCTCGTCCCCGCCCCGCGGATCGCCGAGGCGCCCGTGGCCATGGAGTGCCAGCTCCGCCACCTCATCACGAACGGCCACGTCCACCCGACCCAGGTCCTGATCGGCGAGATCCTCCGCTGGCACGTGCGCGAGGACGTCACGATCGAGGAGGGGAAGTACATCGACCCGGTCCGGCTCAAGCCCGTGGGGCGCCTGGCCGGGAACGCCTACTGCCGCACCCAGGACGTCTTCGAGATGCAGCGGCCGGACCGCAAGCCCGGCCAGCTGGCGCCCAGGGGCTAGAGGAGGAAGCCTCCATGTCCGCCATCCCCAAGACCATGCGGGCGGCCGTCACCTACGCGCCCGGCGACGTGCGAATCGAGGAGGTCTCGGTCCCCGCCTGGGAGCCCGACCTCGTCCTCGTCAAGGTGGCCGCCTGCGGCATCTGCGGCACCGACATCCACATCTTCGAGGGCCACATGGCCCCCATGTGGCCGCCCTACTACCCCTTCATCCAGGGGCACGAGTGGTGCGGCACGGTGGCGGCCGTGGGGGGCCTGGCGCGGACGGACCTCAAGCCCGGCGACCGGGTGATCATGGAGCCCACCATCGGCTGCGGCGCCTGCTCCATGTGCATCCAGGGGAGCTACCACCTGTGCCAGAACGCCGCCAAGCCGGGCGGCGGCTACAAGCTCCTCGGCCACACGGCGGACGGCGCCTTCAGCGAGTACGGCGTCGCCCCCCCGAACAACCTCCACAAGATGCCCGAGAAGATGCGCTGGGAGGACGCCGTCATCGTGAACCAGGTCGTCATCGCCCTCCACGCGCTCGACCGGGGCAAAGTCGAGCCGGCGGACAAGGTGGCCATCCTGGGGCCGGGCCTCCTGGGCCTCGCCGTGCTCCAGCTCGCCCGGGCGTTCGGGGCGTCCCGGACCTACATCACGGGCCGGGGCTACCGCCTGGACATCGCCCGGGAGCTCGGCGCCGACGTCACGATCGACATCACGAAGGAGGACCCCGTCAAGGTCGTCATGGAGGACACCGGGGGCCGGGGGGTGGACCTCGCCGTCGAGTGCGCGGGCCCGCCCGAGACCATGCGCCAGGCCGTGGCCATGGCGCGGCGGGGGGGCCGGGTGGTCCTCGAGGGGATCAACGGGGGCCAGGAGGTCCCCTTCAAGACCGACCGGATCGTCCTGGA
>CAYMWZ010000391.1:0-2571 GCA_964394385.1 uncultured Nitrospinaceae bacterium
GACCGGCAGGCACAAACAGCGTCCGGCGACCTGTATCCGAGTTGTTCCTAGACCTCGAACCCCCAGGTCTTGGTCCCGTGGCCAAAATCGGCGAAGCGAAGGTCACGGTCGACTCGGGTAGCTATGACATCCTCGTTGCTTATCCCATTGCCGAGCGAGAGAAGCTGGACCGACTTCCCGCTTTGAACGAGCGAATCCGGACCCCATGTACCGACACAGTGGAAAATGGGCGCGTGACGGAATGAAGGGAGAATTGAAGGAAGGAGGGAAACGGCCTGGTCTCTCTCCAGAGGCAGGTCGATCCTGCGCAGATTTCTTGCCTCCGCCTCTCCTATCGAATCACCCGGCCGGCGGAGGCGAGGGCGCTTCTTCGCCACTCTGACGCATCGGGCAACTCCTCCACCTCGAACAGCCGACCGAACCCTTTGATCCGGTCCTTCAGTCCTAGCCGGCGGAGCGCCCCCCAGAAGGACGCCTGATTCGCCGTCACGACCGGCACGCCAATATCCCGTTCCAGCGGGTCCGCCACATCTATGGCTCTCAATTGGGTGCACGAGATGAACAAGCCATCGCTCCCCTTCGTGTAAGCCTTCCGGGCAAGCCGGTATATGGCCTCGGGAGAATTGTCCGCATGGTCCCACACGCTCGGCTGGTCAAAGGTCTCGAGGGACGTGATCTCTATGCCACTCCCCTCGAAAAAAGCGCGCAGCCGCTCGTTGACGACATCCGGATAAGGCGTCACGACGGCCATGTGGCGGATGCCGAATACTTGCATCGCTTCGAGGCAGGCGGTCGTTGTCGTCAGCGCCGGGATCCCGCTCAGTTCTTCTATTCGGCGGATGATCCCCAAGTCGTGACCTACCCCTTCGACGAAACTCCCGCTCGTGCACCCATACACCATGACGCCGACACGGGCATGCGCAAGCGGCACGACCGCGGCCTCTAGATGCTTCAGCGCCTCGTGCAGGACCTCAACCGAGGATTCGAGTTTCTCCCCCCAATAGACCCGGCTGGCGTGCACTGCGACGCCATGGGGAGCCATGCGGAAAAAATCGGGTTCGTTCGTGTTATTGCCCGATGGGACCAAAAGGCCGACCCTGCCCCGCCATCCATACATGACTTTCCTCCTCACGGCTCGACGGAAAATTCAGCCCTAATTCTAAAGCGAGGCGCACCGAGCGACAAAGCCACCCCCCCATTCTCTCCTACGCGCATAGCGCGGAGCAAAGCTCGCCGATGTCCCGAAGATCCGGGAACCGCCTCAACATCTCCCCCAAGGACTTCACTCTCCCGGCGGAAAGGGTCCGGGAGGCGCAGATCTCAAATTTCTTGACCAAGGCCTGTTCGCTCAGCGGCCGGGCGGGGTCTCCCAGGGGCCGGTCGCAGTACAGTCCGTCGCTGCGCCCGCCCCGTGCCCTTATCTGGACGAAAGCCGCCGTCGGGGGAATCTCGCCGGTGATGGAAAATTCCTTCAGGTCGAGGATCCGGCCCCGCCTCACCAGGGCTTGAAGCCCGGGGTCCGCGTAGCGCGCCTCTGTGAACTGGGCCAAGCCCACCTCACCATCCGTCAAGGCGACCGCCAGCACATACGGGGCGCTGAATTTGGCAGACAGGTTATCCGGGGGGACATCGAAGGGAAGCTGGGATCGGGCATAGGACGTCAGCCCGCACAGCACCTCCTCCACATCGGGCGCGCTCCACTGGTTTTTCTCCCGAAGGGCAAGAGTGGCGTCCACCGCGGGGTGGGTACAAGCGCACGCGGCGTGGATCTTGAATGCCAGGCCGGGATCGATCAAGGCGAAGCGCTCTCCCAAATTCCCCAATATATCCTTCGCCACTTCTTCCGCTGAATCGGAGCGCCCGAAAAGATCGAGGAACCCCGCGCGGGATGTCACGGCGTCCGGGGCCGCCGTGAAGCCCGACTGGGCCAGCAGCGCGGCCGTCACTCCGTCTCGGGCGGCGCGGCCGGCATGGAGCGGTTTTGTCATCGTTCCGAAATTGACTTGTGTTCCCGCCGCATGCGAAACCGCGATCCCCAGTGCATTCCGCATCTGTCCTTCATCCAGGCCCAGAACGTTCCCCGCGGCTGCAGCCGCGCCCAGCGTGTTCACCGTCCCGGTTCCGTGCCAGCCCCGCTCGACCTGGACCGGATGTCCCAGGCACCCCAGCGCGGACGCCACTTCGACGCCCGCGACATAGGCGGCCAAGCCCGCATCCCCCGATACCCTCCGAGGCTCTCCAAGGGCTAGCACAGCAGGCCACAACGAGGCCGAAACATGGCCGACGTATGTCCACAGCGTGTCGTCGAAGTCGAGCGCATGAGCCAGGGTGCCGTTCGCGAGGGCCGCCAGCGGAGGGGAAGTCCGCACATCCGTCCCCACCACAGTGGAGGACGGCATCTCGCCCAATTCCCGCACGTGACCGACGATCAGCCGACCGGCGGGTTCCGTGGCCCCAGCCAACATGCAGCCCGTCACATCGGTGACCGCCAGGGCGGCGCGCCGGAGAGCCTCCGCGGGCAGGCTGGCCGCTTTCAGGCAAGAGGCAAAACGGGACAACTCCGGCACGATT
>CAYMWZ010000392.1:0-2555 GCA_964394385.1 uncultured Nitrospinaceae bacterium
CAACGCCTACCACCCCGGCGAGATTTACAATTCGCACCCCGCCGCCCGCCGCGTAAAAGAACGAGAGGCCCCCCATCGAGGCGGGCGCCTGAACGTGGAACCGCACGACGGTCCCGGGCCGGGTCGCTCCCACGAAGCGGTCGTAGGTGCGGTCCTGGAAGGTGACGGCCTCAAGCGGGGACAGGCCCGGTGCATGCATCTGGACACGATCCTTCTCGGGAAGGACGGCGAAGTTTTCGGTTCCGTGGGCGATCGGCTTGTCCACCGTGATGCCGCCGAACTCGTCCGCCAGCCGGTAGAGGACCACGACGAACTTTCGCCCGGGCGGTATGGGCTCGGTCGTGAGGATCTGGTCCCCCATCATTTGCATGGCCCCGGGGTCGAGCCCGTGGGGCGCCGCCGCCAGCTGAGGGTTCGGGTCGCGGACGTTGCTGCTCCGGGGGAGCGGGATGCGCAGGGTGGGCGCCCCCTCCTTGGAAACGATGGTGGCGCTCCCCGGGTTCTCGAAGTCGAGGAGCTCCATGACCTCATAAAACCCCTTCTCCAGCCGGACGGTCAGGATGTTGCGGGTGAGCTGGAGGGCCGAAGGATCGGTGGTCGTGGGCCCTTGGGCGGGCGGGGCCTCGGGCGCTCCGCCGGGCGAGGGGCGGCCTTCCTCCGCCGCGAGGGCGCCGCCGCCTTGGATGCCGGTGGAGGGCGCAAGCAGGCAGATCGCCAGGAGGAGAAGCGCGGAGGGGGATCTTCGTCTCACTTCAACTGGAACCCGCAGGCGGAGCAGAAGTTGTGGCCCTCCCCGGCGCGGGCGCCGCAGGAGGGGCAGAAGCGCACGGGCGGGGGGGCCTCCGCCCCTCGCCGGGAGGGAGCCGCCGCCGCTTCCCCGGCGGGCGGGCGCCGCGCCTTGCGGTAGCGGAGGATCTCCTCCTCCAGGCGCTCATCGAGGGTCCTCTGGCGGGGCGCCGCGGCGGGGGGCGCCTCTGCGCGGGAGGCGGAGGCCACCACCCGATCCGCCGCCTCCGCGGCCTCCCGCTCGCTCAGCTGGACCGCCACCATGCCCTCCCGCACGCCCCGGGCCTCGAGGCGGCGCAAGACCTCCAGGGCCTTGGCCCGCGCCGGCGCGATCATCTGGGCGAAATCCTCCTCCGAGAGCTTTCCCATCTCCCGGTCGAATTCGATCTCCCGGATGTCCCGGTAGGCGCGGTCCCGCTCGATGAAGAGCTGGGAGATCTCCCGGCCCGAGGGCTCCGCGCCGTTTTCCTCCCCGGGCGGGAGGGCGCCCTCCGCGGGAGGCTTGATCAGCGGCCAGAGGGCGTAGAGGAAGGAGGCGGCGACGGCGGCCCCGACGATCCCGATGCCAAGGAGATCCACTTCCTATCCCGCCGGAGGGGATGCGGGAGGCTTCCTCCGCCGCCCCCACCGCTCGGGGAGAAAGCACACGACGGCTCCCAGGGCGAAGATCACCCCGCCGGCCCAGACCCAACTGATGAGGGGATTGATGAGGAACTTGAAGGTGGCCCCGTCTTGGTCCGCCTCGGCGAAGACGGCGTAGATGTCCGAGCGGAACCCATAATGAATGCCCGCCTCGGTGGTGGGCTGGGGCGGGGTGAAGTAGAGCCGCTTCTCCGGCTCCACCTCCCCCAGGCGGTGGCCCGCCTCGTAGACGCCCAGCCGGGCGAAGGCCGAGCGGTAATGGGGCGTCTGCGACTCCCGCAGGCCCTCATAGCGCAGCCGCACCCCGTTCATGGCGAAGCTCTCCCCCACGCGCAGGCGCACCTCGCCCACCTGCTGGTAGGCGGAGGAGGCGGCGATCCCGATGAAGAGGACCGCCATCCCCAGGTGCACGATGTAGCCGCCGAAGCGCCGCTTGTTGCGCATCGTCAGCTCCCAGGCGGCCGCGAAGGCGCCCTCCCCCTGGTAGCGGCGGCGGGCCGAAATCCCCCGGTAGTACTCCAGGGAGATGGTGGCGATGACGAAGGCGCTCAAAGCGAAGGCGAGGGCGGCGAAGGCGTGGTCCACGCCAAAGACGAAGAGCACCAGCAGCCCGCCCAAGGCCACCACGGAGGGGTAGACGAAGCTTTTGCGCAGCTGCTTGAGCGAGGTCCTCCGCCACGCGAACAGGGGCCCCGCCCCGCAGAGCAGGATGAGAAGCAGCCCGATGGGTACGTTCACCTGGTTGAAGAAGGGGGGCCCCACCGTCACCTTCACCCCCTTCACCGCCTCGGAGACGACGGGGAAGATGGTGCCCCAGAAGACGGCGAAGGTGATGCCCACCAGCACGACGTTGTTGAGGAGGAAGCTGGCCTCACGGGAGAAGAAGCTCTCCATCTCGTGCTCGCTCCGGAGGAGGGGGAGACGCCAGATGAGGAGCCCGAAGGAGACGGCCAGGGCGGCGGCCAGGTACGCCAGGAAGGCCCAGCCGAAGGTGCTGTTCGCGAAGGCGTGGACGCTCGATATGATGCCGCTCCGGGTGAGGAAGGTGCCGAAGATGGTCAAGGCGTAGGTGATGATGATGAGGGAGACGTTCCACACCTTCAGCATCCCCCGCTTCTCCTGGATCA
>CAYMWZ010000393.1:0-2551 GCA_964394385.1 uncultured Nitrospinaceae bacterium
GGCGTCGCCCACGGGGATGACGCCGGACACCTCGACCCTGGCCCCGTCCTCGATGCGGTCGTACCCCTTGAAATCCGTTTTTCCGATCCGATCCAGCGTCCCCTGGAAACGGTGCGCCGCCCTTTCGCCTGAGCCCGCCCAGGCTTGGCGGGCAACCTCCCTGGCCTTCTCGGCGGCTTTCCTGTAGCCTTCTTCGTCCACAGCGATTCCCTCAACCCCCAGGCGCTCCCGTGTGAGCTCCAGGGGGAAGCCGTAGGTGTCGTAGAGCTTGAAGGCCTCCTCGCCCGGGAGGACCTTGGTCTTCTGGGCCAGGATCTGGGCTAGCCTCGCCTCCCCGGCCTCGAGCGTCGAGAGGAAGGCCTCCTCCTCCGCCCGGACGGTCCCCTCGATCTCGGCGCGGCTCTTGAGCAGGTCCGGGTAGTCACGGCCCATCATCGCGGCCGCCTCGGACGCCAGCCGGTGGACGAAGGTTCCGGGTTTCTTTTGGAAGCGGCTGCCCTGGCTCAGGGCGCGCCGGATGAGGCGCCTGAGCACGTAGCCCCGGCCCTCGTTGGAGGGGATGACCCCCTCCGCCGCGAGGAAGGCGGCGGCCCGCGCGTGGTCGCCGAGCACCCTCAGGACCCGCTCTCCCCGTTCCGGGTCTCCCCGGGAGAGGTCCAGTATCCCCCGGGCCTTGTCCGTGACCGCCGAGAAGAGGTCGGTCTCGAAGGGGGAGGCGGCCCCCTGGGCGAGGAACGCGAGGCGTTCGAGGCCGAGCCCCGTGTCGATGTTCTTGCGCGGGAGGGGCACGAGCGAGCCGTCCTCCTTGCGGTCGAACTGGGTGAAGACGAGGTTCCACGCCTCGATGAAGCGGTCGCATTCGCAGCCCGGGGCGCAGTCCGGCCGGCCGCAGCCTTTCTCCCGGCCCCGGTCCCAGTAGATCTCCGAGCAGGGCCCGCAGGGTCCCGTGGGCCCCATGGTCCAGAAGTTGGTGTCCTCGCCCAGGCGGACGACCGGGTTGGGGACCCCCAGTCCCTTCCAAAGGGACAAGGCTTCCTCGTCCTCCTTGAAGACGGTGACGTGCATCTTCCCGGGGTCCAGGGCCATCGCGCGTGTCAGGAACTCCCACGCCCAGGCGACCGCGTCCTTCTTGAAGTAGTCCCCGAAGGAGAAGTTCCCCAGCATCTCGAAGAAGGTGAGGTGCCTGACCGTCGTCCCGACCCGGTCGATGTCGGTGGTCCGGAAGCACTTCTGGCAGGTGGCGGCGCGGGCGAGGTCTTTCTTGAGCCCCAGGAAGTAGGACTTGAAGGGGACCATCCCCGCCGAGTTGAACAGGAGCGAGGGGTCCCCCTGGGGGATGAGGGGGAACGAGGCCGGGGTGGCGTGGCCGCGGTCCTTGAAAAAGGAAAGGAAGGAGCGCCGGATCTCGGAACCCTTCATGGCGGGGGCGGGGCCATTATACAAAAGGGGGGTCCTGCAGCCGAATCCGGCCGCGGCAGGCACCACGTCCGCCTCGGAAGCCGAGCAGTCGGGAAAGTCGCCTCTGGACAGTCCGATCATAGGGCGGTTCGAGGGCACTCCGAGCGGACTCGCAAAAGCGGGCCTGAGTCGGCAGAATCGGGCGACCTGGCTTTCTCAAACGGCCGATTCTGCCGTTTCGGCCAGAGAGGTCTTGCGCGGCGGCCCGGCCTCCCCTAGCCTTCCGGGGTGCCAGCTCTCCACCCCGCGGCATCCGCGGCGCCGGCGCGAGGCGGCCTGGCTCTGTTGCCGGCCGTCCTCCCGCTCTCCCACCATCCGCGCGTCTATGAGCCCCGCCAAGCCCAAAGGAGCCCTCTCTACCGGATCGTTGAGGAACACATTGAGACGTTCCTCGCCGGCCTCGGCTCGGACGAGCGCTGCGAACGCCCAGCGTCTCCATGGGCCGAGGCCTCGCTGCGCTGCTTCTTGGAATGCGGGGTCCCGCGCTTCGGCGTCGTCCGCTTCCTGTGCCGCTCCTGCGGCAAGGACCTCTTCGTGCCGTTCTCCTGCAAGAAGCGGGGGGCCTGCCCGTCCTGCGACGCCAAGGAGACGGCTCCACACTGCACCTAGGGCAGGCGATCCGCAAGAGTTTCGTATCACCCATCCCTTCCACCCGCTGCGAGGCCAGCCGCTTCGAGTGATAGGCTCCAAGCCGCTCCGTGGCGAGGAGCGGACAACCTTCCAGCGGCCGGACGGCGCGTTCTGTTCTGTCGTCGTGGGATGGACCGACCGCGCGATCCCTGATCCATACCTCGCCGTGGGTCGAGGGCGGTCCCGTTTTCGGGTCGAGGACTTGCTGGCCTTGGCCGATCTGGTGGCTGCGCAGGAGCCGAAATGAGCGGTCAAGAGGAACTGGGACTGTCAACGAGATTAAGTGAAGTATGTCTACCTGAATATGCGCATGCCTGCCGCTTCCGGAGCGGGCGCGAGGGCTTCATCCTGGCTATTAGTCGATTGGGATTAACGATTATTCCAGAAAAGCGCTTGACAAGCTCATGGAAGTTACACATAATCATATGGTCAATGGCTGGACCCGGCAAAGAAGATCCCAAAA
>CAYMWZ010000394.1:0-2508 GCA_964394385.1 uncultured Nitrospinaceae bacterium
CGGCCGCGCGGGCGCGGGCGACCCGGACGGGGGCCGCCTCCAGGGGCTGGGCGGCCTCGTAGGGATTCGCTGGGCTCATGCCGCTCCTCCGGCGAGGATGGCCTGGCGGCGCGCGCTCTCCTTGTGGAGGAGGATGGCCACCAGGCCCCCCGCGGCGAACATCATAGCGTAGAACAAAAACGCGAGCCGGAGGCCGAAGAGCTCGGCGACCAGGCCCCCGACGATCGGCGAGAGGGCGCTCGCCCCCTCGTTCACGCCGTAGATGAGGCCCACCGAGCTCGAGCGCTGCCGGGCGTCGACCAGCTCCGTCCCCACGGCGAGGACGATGCTCGGCACAGGCGTCAGGAGGCAGGCGACCGACGCCAGGGCGATGAGGAGCCCCGCCGTCGAGGAGACCCAGGAGAGGCTCGCCAGCGCCATGGCGCAGAGGAAGGTCAGGACGACGATGAAGCGCGTGCGGCTCCCCTTGTCCGACCAGCGGCCCACGGCCACCGTCATCGCCGACCCCAGGATGAAGTAACCGCTGAGGAGCCAGCCCACCCCCTGGGTGTCGAAGCCGAACGCCTGGGCGAGCAGGAGCGGCAGGAAGGCCATGAAGCCCCGGTAGCCCGTGATCCGGCAGGAGGAGAGCGCCACCAGCAGCATGAGGGGCCGGTTCAGGATGAGCGCCCGGATGGTGGCGCGCGCGGCCTGGCGCAGCGGCTGGCGCTCGGGGAAGACGTCCTGGAAGCGCAGCCAGATGAGGGCGGCCCAGATGAGGCCCGGGACGACGAAGAGCTGGGCCGCCGTCCGCCAGCTGGCGAAGTAGACCGCGAGCCAGCCCACGAGGGCCGGGGTGATGATGTTCCCGGCGTCGCCCCCTCCGTTGAAGAGGCCCATGGTGAAGCCCCGCCGGCCGGGCAGCTCGTGGGTGATGAGGGCCACGGCGGGGGGATGGTAGGCCGAGCTCCCGATGCCGCTGATGAATACGAAGAGAAGAAGCAGCGAGTAGTTCGCCGCCCAGCCGCAGAGCAGGACGGGGAGCGCCTGGGTGAAGAGCGAGAGCGCGAGCACCGTCCGCCAGCGGCCCGTGTAGTCCGAGACGAAGGAGAGGGGGAACTGAAAGACGCTGTTCGCCACCGAGTAGGTCGAGACGATGAGCCCGGCCTGGACGTAGTTGAGGTCGAACTCGCTGACGATGAGAGGCAGCACGGGGATGAGGAGCTGGGTGTAGAAGGCGTTGACGGCGTGGCTGCTCGCGATCGCGAAGAGGTTGAATTTTTTCGCCGCGTCCATTCCCGCCGCCCGGATGAGCAAAACGCGCCCGAAGCGGCGCGAAGGGCGACATTCTCGGCAGGGAGGGGGGCTTCGTCAACACGGGGAGGCCTTTCGCCTTGACTTCCTCCCCCGCCCGCCGGGAAACTGCGGGGACCATCTCTCCCTCAGTCGCTGCCTTTTTCTGGTGAAAAAGGAAGATTGACGCATGGATCGCTTCATCGACAGCCACAACCACCTGCACGGCTTCTCCTGGGACGACTGGGAACTCCAGGCAATGGCCGGGCTCGCCGGCTGCGTCCTCTCCTGCGGCAACCCCCACGTCCACCGCGAGATCTGGGAGGCCGTGCCCGGCCCCGAGGAGGTCCGCCGCTTCTGGGACTCCCCCATCCGCTTCGCCCGCGCGGCGGAGGAGAAGCACTTCGTCCGGGTCCGCTGCGCCGTGGGGGTGAGCGCCATGACGCGCGTGCGCAGTTGGGAGAAGCTCGTGGACGCGCTGCCCGGCTATTTGGAGGATCCCCGCGTCGTGGCCCTGGGCGAGGTGGGCCTCGACCCCGGCCAATACTTTGGGTTCACCTGGCCTCTCGAGGATCAGGCGCGCTGCCTCGAGGCCCAGGCCCGGGTGGCGGCGCGGCTTGGGAAGCCCCTCATCCTCCACACCCCGACGCCCAAGCGGAGCGGGGATTTCCTCGGCGGGGTGGCCACCCAGGGGGAGGTTCCGCCCGAGGCGTTCCGCCTCCACTACTTAAGAGAGGATCTGGAGATTCTGGACCGGGCGGGGCTGGACCCGGGGCTCCTGGTGATCGACCACGTGGACGAGACCATCGTGGACTTCGTCCACGCCGAGACCCGCGCCTGGTGCGCGGTGAGCCTGGGCAGCGTCCTCAGGCGCCCCTCCCCCGAGCGGGTGGCCGAGTGGGTCAAGCGCCACGGGCCGGACCGCATCCTCTTGAACTCCGACCTCATCCCCTACACCTCGAACGATCCCCTGTGCATCCCGCGGGCCATCCGGGCCATGCGCCGGGCGGGCGTGCCCGAGGCGCACGTCCGGAGGGTCGCCTTCGAGAACGCGAACGAACTTTTCGGGATGGGTCTTTGAAGGGGGGGGAGGATTACCCCTCCAGCCAGGCCACGGCCCGGATGGGGGAGCCTGTGCCGCCCTTGAGCTTCAAGGGAAGCCCGATGAAGCGGAAGCGCCTGCCCACGAGGCGTTTGGGGATGACGAGGTTCTCGGTGTTGAGCATCCCGCGCTCC
>CAYMWZ010000395.1:0-2504 GCA_964394385.1 uncultured Nitrospinaceae bacterium
CGAGAATAAAATTTTGCTGATCAGAGGGAAAAAAGTAATGCTTGATAGCGGCCTCCGCGATTCCCTGGAACCAGAGGGCCAACGCCCATGCGGCCGCGCACACGAGGATCTTGCGCATGATCTTCCTCCCAATCCGGATTCCGGATGCAAGTCGAAAGGGCGGGCCCTCCGCACGAAGCGCCCGACGGCCAGAGGCCCCTCCTCCACCCTCCTTTCGCCGCGGTCCGCACGGCGGAGAAAGGTCGAACGATTCTGAAAGGAAAGATGCGCGAATCTTAGGGTTCCGGGGCGGCCGCGTCAAGGAGGTGCTGGCGCGCTCCTGCGCCTTCTCTCCCCCACCAGGGCGTGATTCCGCCGGCGGGGGAAATGCCTTATATTCCTCCGCGCAGGAGGCGCCGGGCGCGAACGACCAGCGCCAGGGGCATCCAGACCGCCGGACATGCCGCGGGCGTCCGTCGCGCCTGGCCCCCTCATGGGGAGCGCTTACATGCCGTTCTACCGCTGGTCCGAGATGGAGCGCCGGCGAATCGCCAAGCCCTCCGACTCCGAGGGCAGCATGATCGTCGGCCAGTTCGTCACCCTCAACCGCTCGGTGAGCTCCCCCGGCAAGGGCGGGCGCCCCCACAGCCACGGCTGCGAGCAGCTGATCCACGTGCTCGAGGGAAGGGCCTGGTTCCGCGTGGGAGGCGAGGCGAAGACCGTCACGGCGGGGGACATCATCCACATTCCCGCCGGGACTGAGCACGAATTCCAAAATTCAGGGGATAGCGAATTCATCTACCTCTCGTTCAAGAACAGGTCCGAGGACTGGCCTCCCCCCGAGGCCCCGACGTAGGCGGTCTTCGCCCCTTGGGCCGCGGCTGGGGAGTGGGCTCAGCTCTTCTAAATTGACTTCCAGTCCTCCCGCTTTTCCCATTGATCGAGCACTCTCTTGGCCGCCCGGAGGGCGTGATTCGTCTTGGGGAACCCGATGTAGGGGGCGCATTGGACGATCGTCTCGACGATCTCCTCCCGGCTCGCCCCGCGGTTCAGCGCCCCCCGGACGTGAACCTCGACTTCTTCCGGGAGGTCCTGGGCCGCCCCCGCGGCGATGACGATGAGTTCGCGCGTCTTCAAGTCGAGTTGGGGACGGTTCCAAATGGTGCCAAAGCAGTACTCCAGGATGGCGTTGGCATGGACCGGGGCGATTTCGTTCAACTCCTCCCAGGTGGCGAGCCCCGCTCTGCCGAATGCAGCGTCCCGAATCGCTTTTCCTCTCTTGGCGCGTTCGCTCAACATGCGCTCATCTCCCCTGATGGTAATGCGTGCGTACGAATGTCTCTTGCGAGGAGGTGAAAGTTCTCCCCTCGGGATGGGAACGGGCGCGGAAGTAACACCGCGCGGAAGAATGGGCAAGAGATTGCGGGCGGGCCCGGCATGCGGCTCGGACTAGCCACGGATCGCTTCGAGCGGGACGGGCTCGCCGTTGTGCTCAATCGTGCTCTCGATCCGGATGGGCGCCTGGACGATCGCCTCGGCGAAGCAGCCCTGCTTGGCGTTGCGGATGAGGGCGGCGATGCGCTCCCGGGGGGCGTCCGACTCGATCGAGAAATGGGACCGGAAGGAGGTGCAGCCCGCCTCGACCGTGCCCTTGAGGACCGAGCCCCTCAGGTAGTAGTCGTACTCGACCCGGCACCTCGCCCTCTTGAAGGCGATTTTCATCATGTGCGCGTACCGCGCCACCTGGGTGAGGAGTCAGAACGCCGCCCCGAGGGCGAAGTAGGCCATGGGCGGTGGGTACGCCGAATCACCCCCGATGCGCGGGCCTTCGTCGCAGTAGACTTCGTAGCCCCGGCAGCGGCCCACCTTGAGCTGACCCTTTCCCGCGACAGTCTCCGTTTCGGCCACAATTGAGTTCACATAGCCCTGGGGCGGATGTTCGGGCTTGTCGATCACCCGATCGCCGGGCACCGTGCTGGTCTGCTGCGCGTTGATTGGCTGCTCCATGCGGCCATCTCCTTGGGGGAAATCGAAGGATGGTCCGGTTCCTCGTCATGAGATTGACGAGTCTCCGGGTTGCGGCTCCACGGGGTCGTCACTTCGCACTCGCTTCTTAGCGGTAGGGGCATAGCCCCCGGATCGCATCTTTGCCGCGATCGCCAGGATGCCCTCCATCGAGGCGGGAGTTCCGTTCGGATAGGCTTCCTCCGGGCACCTGCTGTCGCGCATATAGGTGCACGGCTTGCACTCGATGCAGCGGAGGATCTCCGCGCTCCGGCCCGAGATGGCTTTCGCCGCATAATGGGGGTCGGCGAGCATCCCCCGGGCCACCGCAACGAAATCGGCCCCCATGTCCAGGTAGGCCTGGACGCGGTCGGGAGTGAAGGCCGCGCCGTTAGCGATGAGGGGGACCTTGACGCGTTTCCGGACACGAGCGAAGGCAGGATTGTAGAGGTCCGGCGGGACGGGGACGCCGACGCGGGCATTCCGCGAGCAGTGGAGGATGTCCACCCCCGCCTCCACGA